>JAJYMD010000422.1 GCA_021787255.1 Actinomycetes bacterium
GTTCACGGAGGTGACGGCCTTCGACGCGGTGTACTCCGCCTTGAGCGTCTCCTTCTGGGTGCGGAAGGCGTTCACCCGGGACTGGAGCTGGTCCAGCGTCTGCTCGAGCTTCTGCTCCTGTTCCGTCAGCTGCTGGTGCTGCGGCTCCATCTGGTCGATCTGCTGCAGCGCCGCGGCCTTGCGGGCGAGCGCCTCTTTCGCCAGGTCGTCCCGGCCCTGCGCGACTGCAGCCTGGGCCTGATCCTGGAGGTGGGCGACGGACTGCTGCAGCTGGCTCTCCTGGAGCTCGAGGCGTTTGCGCGACGCCGCGATTGTGACGAGCGCCCGCCGGACCTGCGTGAGCTGCTCGAGCATCTTCTCGTACGAGAGGTCGAGCATCTCCGCCGGGTTCTCTGCCTGGTCGAGCGCCTTGTTCGCTTTCGCCTCGACGATGTCGTGGGCACGTTGGAAGATTCCCATGCCCCCATCTTGCTCCGTCCGGGGCTCCGTCCGTAGTCGTGCACGCCGCTCCCGCGCCGGTCAGCCGCCCTCGAAGGGGAAGCCGAGATCCGGCGCCGTCAGGACTGCTCGGAACGCCAGCCCCTCCTCGGCCGCCATGGCGGCCGCCGTGCCACCCCGGTCCACCAGTGCGACGAGCCCCACCGGCTCGGCTCCCGCCGCACGTACCGCCCGCGCCGCCTCGAGCAGCGACGTGCCGCGCGTGACCGTGTCCTCGGTGACCACCACCACATCACCCTGGTCCAGCGCGCCCGCGACGCGGCCGCCCGGCCCGTGCCGCTTCTCTTCCTTGCGGACGCTGAACGCCTTCAGCGGGCGCCCACGCACCGTGGCGACGGCTGCGGTCACGAACGCGACCGGGTCCGCCCCCATCGTCAACCCTCCGATGGCCGTCACTTCGTCCGGAACGAGGTCCAGAACCGCCTCTGCCACGAGGAGCATGGCCTCCGGACGGCAGACGGTCTGCTTCGCGTCGATGAACCAGCTGCTTGGCCTCCCGGACTTGAGCACGAAGGCGCCCTCGCGGACCGCGTGGAGCAGCAGGTGCTCGCGCAGCGACTCGAGCGCCGGCGACGCGAGCCGCGGCAAGCGCCGTTGCGAAGGGGTCTCGAGCCCGGTCACAGCCGCACCGCGCCGGTCCCGGCGACGACCTCGCCCACCACGTGGGCCGGCGACGCGCCCGGGGCGGTCCGCAACGCCCGGACCACCGGGTCCACCGCGTCCGGGGCCACCACGAGGATCATGCCGAGACCGAGGTTGAAGACGCGCGCCATCTCGGGCTCCGGCACGCTGCCGAGGCGCGCGATCTCGGCGAAGATGCGCGGCACCTCCCATGCCCTGCGATCCAAGACCGCATCGGCGTACGGGGGCAGCACACGGGCCAGGTTCCCCGGGATGCCACCACCGGTCACGTGTGCGCAGGCGTGGACACCTGTCGCACGCGCTCGCAGCGCTCCGAGGACCGACGGTGCGTACACCACGGAGGGGGCAAGGAGCTCGTCCGCGAGGGAGTGCGGGGCCCCGTCCCACGCCGGCCCGTCGAGCGGAAGCCCCGCGCGCTCGAGCAGGACGTGCCGGGCGAGCGTGTACCCGTTCGAACGGAGCCCCGGCGAAGGCAGCCCTACGAGCAGGTCACCGACGGCGACGCGGTGGGGGCCGAGCTCCTGGCCGGCCTCGACCACGCCCAGCGCGAACCCCGCCAAGTCGACGTCGTCGGGTCCCATGGCGCCGGGGTGCTCGGCGGTCTCGCCGCCCGCCAGCGCGCACCTTGCGATTCGGCACCCCCTGGCGATCCCCCCGACGATCGACTCGACCCGCTCGGGCACGAGCTTCCCCACTGCGACGTAGTCCAAGAGGAACAGCGGCTCTGCCCCCACGCAGACGACGTCGTCCACGCACATCGCGACGAGGTCCACGCCGATGTCGTCGAGACGGCCGGTCGCTTGCGCGAGCAGCATCTTCGTCCCGACGCCGTCGGTCGACGAGACGAGCACCGGGTGCGGGTACCGGTCGGTGTCGAGCGCGAACAGCCCTGCGAAGCCGCCGATGCCAGAGAGCACCCCCGGACGCTCCGTGGCACGTGCGAGGCCCCGGATCCGCTCGACCGTCTCGTCCGCGGCGGAAAGGTCGACGCCTGCCCCCGCGTACGTGGCTGCATCGCCACCGGATGCGCCGGCGCCGGCGCACGCGTCCGTGCCGGTGCCGGCGGGCGCAGTCGCGTCCTCCCTCGGTCTCAACGGCACCCGGTCATGCCCCCGGAGGCGAGCCCTTCAGGAGTGGCACCTCCCGCACCGGCTCTGCGGGCCCGACGCTCTCGGCCCAAAGACTCTCGGGCCCGACGCTCTCGGGCCCGACGCTCTCGGGCCAGTCGCTCTCGGCCCAGGCACGCTCGGCCGGCACCGCCGTCGGGTACCGGCCCGTGAGGCACGCGTCGCACCAGCCCGCCGAGCCGGCGCCGATCGCGGTCTTGAGCTCCTCGACCCCGATGTAGGCGATCGAGTCGACGTCGAGGAAGCGCTCGATCTCCGGTGGCGACATCGAGGCCGCGAGGAGCTCGCCACGCGTCGGGGTGTCGATCCCGTAGAAGCACGGCCACCGGAAGGGTGGCGAGGAGATGCGCAGATGCACCTCGGACGCCCCGGCGTCCCGCAGCATCCTCACGATCGCCCGCGTCGTCGTGCCCCGCACGATCGAGTCGTCCACCACGACGAGCCGCCTTCCCGCGATGTTCTCGCGAAGGGGGTTCAGCTTCCGGCGTACCGCGTCCCGGCGCGCGTCGGAGTCCGGGTCGATGAACGTGCGCCCGATGTAGCGGTTCTTCACCAGCCCCTGGCCGTAGGGGATGCCGCTACGCCGGGCGAAGCCTTCGGCGGCAGGCACGCCGGAGTCCGGGACGCCCATGACCAGATCGGCGTCGACCGGCGCCCGCTCTGCGAGCAGCTCGCCCATGCGACGGCGTGCACCGTGCACCTCGCGTCCGTAGAGGCGACTGTCGGGACGCGCGAAGTAGACGAATTCGAAGATGCACAGGTGCGGATCGACGTCTCCGGGGCCGAAGAGCATCTCGCTGTGGATCCCCTCCTCTCCGGGCCCGTCGATCGTGACGAGCTCGCCAGGATCCAGCTCGCGCACGTACGTCGCGCCGACCACATCGAGCGCAGGCGACTCCGACGCGAGCACCCAGCCCTCCCGGCGCTCCGCCGTCCCGAGGCGCCCGAGGCACAACGGCCGGAAGCCGTGAGGGTCCCGGATCCCGTAGAGACGCTCCGTATCGACCAGCACGAGGGAGAAGGCTCCCTTCAAGCGCGGGAGCACCCCGCGCAGCGCGGCCGCGAGCGCGCTCGACGCCGGCGCGCCGACCGGGAGCGCGCGAGCGAGGAGCTCCGCGACCACGTCGCTGTCCGTGGCCACCATGCCCGGCAGCATCCCGCAGCTCGCCGCGAGCTCCGTCGTGTTGGTCAGGTTGCCGTTGTGCCCGAGGGCGAAGCCGGCGCCGCCGGCAGAGCGGTAGACGGGCTGGGCCGCCTGCCAATCCGAAGAGCCGTGGGTCGAGTACCGCGTGTGGCCCATCGCGAGGTGCCCGACGAGGCCCGAGAGCGTGCGCTCGTCGAAGACCCGGGTCACGAGCCCCATGTCCTTCACGACCGTGATCGTCCGGCCGTCGCTCACGGCCATGCCCGCCGACTCCTGGCCGCGATGCTGAAGGGCGTAGAGCCCGTCGAACGTGAGGTGCGACGCCGGCCGGCACGGCGCGTACACCCCGAAGACCCCGCAGGCTTCCTTCAACGTTCGATCTGCAACTTTCGATGCTCCGCGCCTGGCGTCGACGAGTCGGCGCGGCGGCATACGCGCGCGGCCCCAACGACCGCTCGTCGGCCCGAGGGAAGTGTACAGCGAGGGGATGCCGGCACCCTGCGCGCTCAGCTTCGACAACCTGCGACGCCAGCGCCTCGTGCCCGACGAGGCGCTGGCCGAGCTTCGGGGCCGGCGGCCCCACCCCGGCGGTCACGGAGCGGTCACGGGGCAAGGAGGACCCGGGCGGCCGTCGGCGTCACGCTGGCTCGAGCCTCTTTGCGAGCGAACCCGAAAAGGCTGCCGAGAGCTCGAGCACCGGGACGTCCACCAGCCCCTCCACCACGAACCGGTCGCCCTCGACGATCCCGATCACCTCGGCAGCCACACCCGCGTCGGCCGCCCTCGCGCACAGCTCCTGTGGCCGCTTCGTCGCGGCGAGGATGCGGGAGGGCAGCTCGGTGAACAGCTCGCCATGCCCCTCGACGCCGGCAACCCGTACCCCGACGCCTCCGGCGATCGCCATCTCCGCGAGAGCGACAGCGAGCCCTCCCGCCGACACGTCGTGCACACCGTCGAGCAGCAGGTTCTCTCCTGCCCCCGCTGGACCCCCCTCGCCTGTCCGGTGCGCCCCTCCTGCGACGATCTCGGCGACGAGACCGGTGACGAGACCGGTGAGGCGCCCGTGCGCCTCGTGGTCGAGCACCGGCAGCTCGCCCCCCCGACGAGCCCGGCACTCGACCGCCCAACGGCTGCCGCCGAGGGGATGCGGCACACCGCCGTCCGCGCGGCGCCTGCCGAGGAGCACGACGCTCGAACCCGCCGAGAACGCCGCCGGTGGTGGGCGACGCCGGAGCCGTTCGACGAGGCCCAGCACGCCGAGCACGGGGGTAGGGGGGATGTCGACGCCTGTGCTCTCGTTGTACAGGCTCACGTTCCCGCCGATCACCGGCAAGCCGAACGCTCGACAGGCGTCGGCCAGACCGTCCACGGTCTCGGAGAGCTGCCACATCACCTCTGGGTGCTCAGGGTTCCCGAAGTTCAGACAGTTCACGACGGCGACGGCTGCGGCGCCGACGCATGCGAGATTGGCGACCGACTCGGCGAGCACCAGGGCCACGCCTGCGCGCGGGTCGATCGAGCACCAGTGCGGCGCCGAGTCGGTCGTGACCGCGACCCCGCGCTCGCTCGGCGGCAGGCCTGGGCCTGCGAGGCGGAGCAGCGCTGCGTCGCCGCCGGGACCGACCACCGTGTTCAAGAAGAGCTGGTGGTCGTACTGCTCGTACACCCAGCTCGGGTCGATGAGCAGTGCACGCAGCTCGGCGCCGCAGTCGCCGAGCGGCTCGCTCGCCGTCGGGTCGTCCGCACGTCTCTTCGCGAGGTCGGGCGGCGGCCGCATCGGCCGGTCGTAGACCGGCGCGTCGCCTGCGAGCGAGGCCGCCGGCACCTCACCCACCACGTCGTCCCCGTCGCGCACGCGCAGGCGCCCGGCAGGCGCGGGCTGCTGTGTGGCGGTCTCGTCAGGCGGGGCTCGCCACCCGCGACGGGGTCCGGTGTCGGACGTGCGGTGGGCTTCTCCGTCGGAGACCGTCCCGATCACCGATGCCCGCACCTCCCAACGGCGACAGAGCGTCTCGACCGTCGGCCACGCCTCTGGCGTCACGATCGCGAGCATCCGCTCCTGGCTCTCCGAGGTCATCACCTCCCATGGCCTCATGCCCGGCTCGCGCCGCGGCACTGCCGAGACGTCGACGTCCATTCCGACGCCGCCACGGGCCGCGGTCTCGCTCGTCGCGCACGCCAGGCCCGCACCCCCGAGATCCTGCAGTCCGACGACGAGACCTGCGTCGAGGAGCGCGAGGCACGCTTCGATGAGGCGCTTCTCCTCGAAGGGATCTCCTACCTGGACGTTCGGCCGCTTGAGCTCGTCGGCACCGCCACCGAAACCGGTCGATGCCAGCACGCTCACGCCGCCGATCCCGTCCCGTCCGGTCGTCGCCCCCAGGAGCACGACCAGGTTCCCGGCGCCCGAGGCTCGTGCGAGCGCCAGCCGGTCCACCGGCAGCGCGCCGAGGCACAGCACGTTCACGAGCGGATTGCCCGCGTAGCACGGGTCGAAGGTCAGCTCTCCGCCGACGGTGGGCACGCCCACCGAGTTGCCGTAGGACGAGATCCCCGACACCACTCCTTCGATCAGCCATCGTTGACGGGCGTCGTCGGGCGACCCGAAGAACAGTGGGTCCATCACCGCGAGGGGACGTGCACCCATGGTGAAGATGTCCCGGAGGATACCGCCCACCCCGGTCGCAGCACCCTGGCGCGGCTCGACCGCCGAGGGATGGTTGTGGCTCTCGATACGGATCGCGACCGCGATGCCGTCGCCGGCGTCGATCACCCCTGCATTCTCCCCTGGGCCGACCAGGACACGCTCGCCTGCGGTGGGCAGGCGCCGCAGATGTCGACGAGACGACTTGTACGAGCAGTGCTCGCTCCACATCACCCCGTAGAGCGCGAGCTCGAGCTCGTTCGGATCACGGCCGAGGATCCCGACGATGCGTCCGAGCTCCTCGTCGGTGAGCCCCAGCGCGCGGTGCAGGGGGGACGACGCCGGCGCCGGCTCCTGCACGGGTCGGCGCCCCGGCCCGTGGGACGAACGGGACGGTCGGGGAGGACGAGACGGTCGGGGAGGACCGGTCACGCGGCGTGCGCGCCTGCAACAGCCGCGACGAGCGCGCGCAGCAGCGGCAGTCCGTCGGCAGTGCCCAGCAGCTCGTCGCTCGCTCGCTCGGGATGCGGCATGAGGCCGGCGACGTTGCCCTCGGCGTTCGTGATGCCCGCAATGTCGTCGACCGAACCGTTCGGGTTCTCGACGTAGCGGAGGATCACCGAGTCGCGCTCGCGCAGCTCGGCGAGAGTCCGGGCATCGCACACGTAACGGCCCGAGAAGTGGTTCACCGGGATCTGCAGCTCCGTTCCCGGCTCGATGCCGCCGGTGAGCAGCGAGCGCGACGAGGTGACCCGCAGTCGAGCAGGTGCGCAGACGAACCGCAGGCCCCGGTTCTTCACGAGCGCCCCGGGAAGAAGCCCTGCCTCCGTCAGCACCTGGAACCCGTTGCAGATCCCGACGACGGGTCCGCCATCGGCCGCGAAGCGCGCCAGCGCGCCCATCACCGGGGAGAAGCGTGCGATCGCACCGGGGCGGAGGTAGTCGCCGTGCGCGAACCCCCCCGGAAGGACGACGGCGTCGAGCCCCTCGAGCCGCTCGTCGGTGTGCCAGACGAGCGACGCGGTCGCGCCGGCACGCTCGAACGCGCTGACCGTGTCGTGCTCGCAGTTGGTGCCGGGGAAGACGACGACGCCGACACGGGCGCTCACGTCCGCTCCTCCGTGAGCTCGCCTGGCCCGTCCGGCGGGCCGCCGCCCGGCGCCAGCGCACGGAGCTCGAGCTCGCTGTCCTCGATGACGGGGTTCGCGAGCAGCCGGTGCGCGAGCTCCTCGGCGCGCCGACGCGCCGAGACCTCGTCTGCAGCGTCGAGCTCGAACCTGAAGGACCGGCCGGCCCGCACCCCGCGCACGTCGTCGAAGCCGAGCGCAGGCAGTGCCCGCTCGATCGTCGCGCCCTCCGGGTCCGCGATGCCCGGCCGCAGGCGAACTTCCACGCGCGCCGCGAACTTCATCTGCGGGCACCGTACCAGTCGGTCAGCCTCCGACCGGTCACACGCTCGTACGCCGCGACGTAACGCTCGGACGTCGCGCGCACGACCTCGGGAGGCAGCGTCGGCGCGGGCGGCCGCTTGTCCCACCCGCTCGAAGCCGCCCAGTCGCGCAGGGGTTGCTTGTCGAAGGCGGGAGGGGTCTTGCCGGGCACGACCTCCTCCGCCGGCCAGAGCCGCGAGGAGTCCGGGGTCACGACCTCGTCGCACAGGCACAGCTCGCCGTCGACGAAGCCCAGCTCGAACTTCGTGTCCGCGAGGACGAAGCCGGCGGCGGCGGCTCGTCCTGCGGCCTTCTCGTAGAGGGCCAGCGAGAGCTCCCGTGCCCGCTCCGCGGGTCCCCGTCCCACGATCTCGACGGCCGCGTCGAAGCCGATGTTCACGTCGTGACCTTCCTCGGCCTTCGTCGCAGGCGTGAACATCGGCTCGGGGAGACGGTCCGCGAGCAGCAGGCCCTTCGGCATGGGCGTGCCGTGCACCGTGCCGGCGGCCGTGTACTCCTCGTACGCCTGGCCAGCGAGGTACCCGCGCACGATGCACTCGATCGGGAGCATCTCGGCACGGCGGACGAGGAGAGCGCGCCCGTCGATCCCGGACCACCCTGAGCCCGACAACGACGAGGCTCCAGGGACGTGCGCTTCGATCTCGTCGGGGTCGGCGGTGAGGACCGTGCCGGGGGCCACGCCCGTGAGCTCTGCCACCCAGAACGCCGTCATCGCGGTGAGCACCCGGCCCTTGTGGGGGACCGGCTCGGCGAACACGACGTCGTACGCGCTGATGCGATCGGAAGCCACCATGAGCAGCAACCCGTCGCCCACGTCGTAGAGCTCGCGGACCTTCCCCGAGCGCAGGAGCGACAGCGTCACGGAAGCCCTCGCCTCGTGCCGGTCGGAGCTCCTTGGTCGATCCGACCTCGTGGGTCGCTCGAGGCAGGTCCCCGCTCCGCAGCGTCGCTCGCGTCGAGGGCCACGAGCGCGTCGAGGAACCGCCGCCGGTGCCGGAGCATGCGGTCGAGGTCGAAAGCCGCGTCGAGCTCGTCGGCGTCCAGAGGGACCTCCGGATCCGAGGCGAGCACCTCGGCCAGGGGACGCCCTGTGGTCAGCGCGACGCGCGCGTCGCGCTGGACGATCCGGTACGCGTCGTCGCGCGCCAAGCCTCTGTCCACGAGCGCGAGGAGGACGGGCTGGCTGAAGACGAGGTCCGAGATGTTGGCGCGGGCCCGGTCGGCGTGGACCGCGAGCCCGGACACCAACGCGGTGGCTTGACGGAGCACGTAGCACGCGAGCAGCGACGCGTCCGGGAGCGCCACCCGCTCCACCGAGCTGTGCGAGATGTCGCGCTCGTGCCAGAGCGCCACGTCCTCGAATCCCGCACCGGCATAGCCGCGCAGCAGCCGCGCCAACCCGCAGAGCCGCTCCGAGAGGACGGGGTTGCGCTTGTGAGGCATCGCCGAGCTGCCCTTCTGCCCTTCGGAGAACGGCTCTTCGACCTCGCCGACCTCGGTGCGCGCGAGCAGACGGACCTCCGTCGCGATCAGCTCGACCGTCGCACCGACGGACGCGCACGCGTAGAGGTACTCGGCGTGGCGATCGCGCGCGATCACCTGGGTCGCCGGGACCGGCTCGAGGCCGAGCGCGTGGCAGACGTACGCCTCGACGGCGGGGTCCACGTTCGAGTACGTGCCGACGGCGCCCGAGAGCTTCCCGACGGCGACGGCACGCCGCGCCCTGCGCAGGCGGGTGCGGTCCCGGTCGACCTGGAGCGCCCAGAGCGCGAACTTGGCGCCGAACGTGGTGGGTTCCGCCTGCATCCCGTGCGTCCGCCCGGCCACGGGGACGTCGATCAGCTCTTCTGCACGCTCGCGCAGCGCGACGAAGAGCTCCCCCGCAGCTTCGACGAGCAGGTCGGCCGAGCGTGCCAGGGTCGCGCACTGCGCCGTGTCCACGACGTCCGACGAGGTCAGGCCGTAGTGGATCCACGAGGCCTCCGGTTCGCCGATGCGAGCCTGGACGACGTCCACGAATGCCGCGACGTCGTGGTTGGTCACCCTCTCCCGGTCCTCGACGTCGGCGACGAACTGCGCGTCGACCTTGGGCGCCCGGCGACGGACCGCTGCCGCGTCGGCCGCGGGCACCGTACCCACGGCGGCGTGGCCCTCGACGGCCAGCAGCTCGACCTCGAGCCAGGTCGCGAGCCGTGACTCGTCGCTGAAGAGGGCCGCCATGTCGGCAGGGCTGTAGCGTCGGATCACAGCGCCACCTGCGAAGTCGCGGGTGCGGCCTCAGGGGCGGGGACGGCCGCGACGTCGCTCCGCCACTGCGCACCGGGCCAGGTGACCCGATCGACAGCCTGGTACGCGCGCCGCCGAGCCTCAGCCAGGTCGGGCGCGACGGCTACGATCCCAAGGACGCGGCCGCCACCCACGAGGACCGGCCCGTCCGGCGCTTCTCTGCGCGTGGAGGCATGGATCACCGTCACACCCGGGACTGGCTCCACGAGCTGACCGTCGGTGCCGATGCCCTCGATCGCATCCCCCATGCGCGCCGATGTCGGGTACCCCTGCGCAGCCATCACGACGCAGACCGCCGCGCCCTCGGGCGGCGAGAGGCGACCTGCGGGCACGGCCCGAGCGAGGCGGCCTTCGGCGACGGCGAGAAGCACCTCGACTGGGTCCTCGCGCAAGATCGGCAGCACCACCTGCGCCTCGGGATCGCCGAGCCTGACGTTGTACTCGAGGACGTGCGGGCCGTCGGCGGTGAGCATCAGCCCGGCGTAGAGCACTCCCCGGTAGTCGATGCCGCGGCGGCGGATCTCGTGGACGACCGGGGCGACCATGCGCTCGACCAGCTCCTCCACCTCTGCGTCCTTCAGGTCGGGAAGCGGTGCGTACGAGCCCATGCCGCCGGTGTTCGGGCCTCGATCCCGGTCTCGCAGACGTTTGTAGTCCCGAGCCGGTGCCATCGGCACCACGGTCCTGCCGTCGCACAGCACGATGAGCGAGCATTCCGAGCCCGCCAGCCCCTCTTCCACGACGACCCGCCGGCCCGCGCCGCCGAACGCGCCGGAGAGCTTCGCCCTGACGTCCGCCTCCGCCTCCGCGAGCGTCGACGCGACCGTGACGCCCTTGCCGGATGCCAGGCCATCGGTCTTCACGACCCAGGGCCCCGGCAGCTCGCGGAGGAACTCACGCGCCGGCTCGACCGTCGTGAACACCCCGTGGCGGGCCGTGGGCACCCCGGCCGCGACGAGGACCTCTTTCATGAAGGCCTTCGAGCCCTCGAGCCGAGCTCCGTCGGCACCAGGTCCGACCACGCGGCGCCCGAGCGCGCGCAGCCGGTCGGCGAGGCCTCCGACCAGCGGAGCCTCCGGCCCGATGACGTAGAGGTCGGCCTCGAGCTCCTCCGGTGGCGCCGACGTCGCGGTGATGCGGCCGGGGCCACCTGCCCCGCCCGGCATCCCCGGATTGCCCGGAGTCACCACGACCTCGGCGGACCGGGCGAGCGCCAGGCAGAGCGCGTGCTCCCTCCCTCCGGAGCCGACGACGCAGATCCGGGGAACGCTCACGCGACGACGTAGATCAAAGGAGCGCTCACGGACGACGCAGGCCCGGGAAGCTCACGCGGCGGCGAAGGACACGACCTGCTCTCGGCCGGGCCCGACTCCCACCAGGCGCACGGGCACCCCGATCTGGTCGGCGAGGAACGCGACGTACTCCTTCGCCGCCTCCGGCAGGTCGGCGACGGAGGTGGTACCGGTCAGGTCGGTCCGCCAGCCGGGCAGCTCCTCGTAGAGGGGGGTCACCTGGTGGAGCGTGGACTGGTGGTAGGGAGGCAGGTCATAGCGCTCGCCGCCCGCCTCGTACGCCACGCAGACGCGCAACGTCTCGATCGTGTCGAGCACGTCCAGCTTGGTCAGCGCGATCTCGGTCAGGGAGTTCAGCCGCACCGCTTGGCGAGCCATCACGGCATCGAACCAGCCAACCCGGCGACGACGGCCGGTGACGGTGCCGTACTCGTGGCCCCGCTCGACCAGCAGCTCCGCGAGCTCGCCGTCGAGCTCCGTCGGGAAGGGGCCCGCGCCTACCCGGGTCACGTAGGCCTTCGCGATGCCGATCACACGGTCGATATCACGCGGACCGAGCCCGCTGCCGGTGCACGCGCCGCCCGCGACGGGGTTCGACGAGGTGACGAACGGGTACGTGCCATGGTCGAGGTCCAGGAACGTGGCCTGGGCACCTTCCAGCAGGATGTTGCGCCCGGCGCCGATCGCCTCGTGGAGGATGCCGACCGTGTCCCCCACCATCGGCACGAGCCGTGGCGCGTACTCGTCCAGATAGCGCTGCGCGATGTCGCTCGCCGAGAGCGGCAGGCGGTTGTACACCTTGGCGAGGACCGCGTTCTTCTCCTTCAAGGCGACGTCGAGCTTCTGGCGGAAGATCTTCGCGTCGAGAAGGTCCTGCACACGCAGCCCCACACGGGCAGCCTTGTCCGCGTAGGCGGGGCCGATGCCGCGCTTGGTGGTGCCCAGGGAGTTCTTCCCCAGGTACCGCTCCGTCACGCGGTCGAGCTCGAGGTGGTAGGGCATGATCAGGTGCGCGTTGCCGCTCACGACGAGCCGCGACGTGTCCACCCCGCGCCGTTCGAGCTCGTCGAGCTCGGAGAGCAGCGCCTGCGGCTCGACGACGACGCCGTTGCCGATGAGCGGCGTGATGTGCGGGTAGAGGATGCCGCTCGGGCAGAGCTGGAGCGCGAACCGCTCGCCGCCGACAACGACCGTGTGCCCCGCGTTGTGACCGCCCTGGTAGCGGACGACGACGTCCATCTCCTTGGCCAACAAGTCGGTGAGCTTGCCCTTGCCTTCGTCGCCCCACTGAGTTCCGACGACCACGGTTGCCGGCACGATGCTCCCCTGAATCGGCGTACGCCGCAGTGTACCCGGCCTCGCGCTTCATCCCCCTGCGATCGCGCCGAGGACGATGAACGGCTCGTGGCCCGAGGCCACCTCCTCGGGGAGCTCGGCGTCCGGAGGTTCGTCCGAGAGGTCCTCCTCGCAGGCGAAGAAGCGGAGGAACGGGCGCCGTCGTGCCGTCGCGCGGTCCCGGATCGTTCCTCCGAGCACCGGGAACCTCGCCTCGAGGGCGTCGAGCACGCTGCGCTGGGTGACGCTGCCTGCCACCATGACCGACACCTCCCCTTCCACGCCCGCGAGGTCGCGCAGGTGCAGGGGCAGCACGACGCGCACGTCCTGCGCCTCGTGCGGCTCGGTCACGGCCCGGTCCGGGCCGGGGCCCCGACGCCTCGTCACGGCTTCGTCTCGATCGTGTCGATCACGGAAGGTCCTGCACCTCGACCGAGAGCACCGCGGGGAGGTGCTCGGCGATCGCCCTCCAGTGGTCGCCGCCGTCCGCCGACCCGTAGAGCTGGCCGCCGGTGGTGCCGAAGTAGACGCCACCAGGGTCCAGGTGGTCGACGTCCATTGCGTCGCGCAGCACGTCGACGTAGCAGTGCGCCTCGGGGAGCCCGCGAGCGAGCGGCTCCCACTCCCCGCCTCCGCACCGGCTTCGGTACACCCGGAGCCTGCCCTCTGGTGGGTAGTGCACCGAGTCGCTGGTGATCGGGACGACGTAGACGGTATCGGGCTCGTGCGCGTGGAGTGCGATGGGGAAGCCGAAATCGCTCGGGAGGTCCCCGCTGACTTCGATCCACGACTCGCCGGCGTCGTCGCTGCGCATCACGTCCCAGTGCTTCTGCATGAACAGCGTGGCCGGCCGTGCCGGATGCTGTGCGATCCGGTGGACGCAGTGGCCGACCTCGGCTTCCGGCTCCGCCAGGATGTCCGAGTGGAGCCCCTTGTTCTTCGGGCGCCACGTCTCGCCGCCGTCGTCCGAGCGGAAGACCCCCGCGGCCGAGATGGCGACGAACAGCCGTCGGCGGTCCGCAGGGTCCAGAAGGATCGTGTGAACCGCCATCCCGCCCGCACCGGGCTGCCAGCGCGAGCCGGTCTCGCTGCCACGCAGGCCCGGAAGCTCCTTCCAGCTTCCGCCCCCGTCGGTCGAGCAGAAGATGGCCGCGTCCTGGACGCCCGCGTAGACCGCGTCCGGGTCGTCCGCTGAGGGCTCGAAGTGCCACACGCGTGCGAACTCCCACGGGTGCGGGGTCCCGTCGAACCATTGATGGCTCCCGGCCTTCCCCTCGTAGGAGAAGGCGTTCCCCACCGCCCGCCAGCTCCTCCCGCCGTCGTCGGAGCGCTGCACCACCTGCCCGAACCAAGAGCTCGATTGCGATGCATAGATCCGGTCGGGGTCAGCGCGGGAGCCCTTCAGGTGGTAGATCTCCCATCCCGCGAAGTGCGGTCCCTCCGTCGACCAGTCGCGGCGCGAACCGTCGGACGTGAAGACGAACGCCCCCTTGCGGGTGCCGACCAGCAGTCGGACTCCGCTCATGTCCCCTCCCTTCCGGACGCCGCCGATCGATCAGCCGCGTCTGGGTGTGAGCGTAAGGCGACGACGCGCCGTCGTCATCTCCGATCTTGCGCAGATGGGCAGGCGAGCCAAGGCAGCGCGACGAGCACCGGGGTCGACCATTCCGGCAGGACGTCGAGGAGGAGGTCGCGCCTGAGCGTTCTCCCCGACGCACAGGAGCGGACCGGCTGCTCGAGGGTCCCGGCGACCGTCTGCGGAGGGACGAGCTGCACGTCGTAGGCGGCGGAGCGCGCCAGCGCCGACGCGAGCAGCCAGAAGGTCCCCCGGGGGACACGAGGCAGGAAGAACTCCCCTGGCCCGGCGAGGAGGGCGCCCGCCACCGGAGATCCACGCGCGGACCGGCGAGGGAAGAGGCCGACGTAGACCGAGGGCGAGGGCCCGAGGAGCTGGCTGGCTGCCTCGGTGAGCTCGATCCGACCACAGACCAGGTCCGCTGCCGGGCCGCCGCTGCCGGGCACGACCACCGGCCGAGGTGGTGAGCCGGCCAAGGTGTGGGGGAGCCGCCGGAACTCGGTCGGGCTCGTGCCGACCAACGCCGTGAAGCGCCAAGCGAACGTGCCGGGCGCGGTGAACCCCGACGCGTGGCAGACGTCGATCACGCGGTCGTCATGGTCGAGGAGCAGGCGCTTCGCAAGCTGGAACCGGTGCGCTGCGAGGAAGCGCCCAGGCGGCACGCCGACGCTCCGCTGGAAGCCCCGGGCCAGATGGAAAGGGCTGTAGCCGACGTGGTCGGCGACATCGGCGAGCCGGATCGGCTCGGCGGCGTGCTCGGCGAGGAAACGGGCCGCCCGGACCACCACGGCAGATTCCACGCCACTCCCCTCCACGAGAACCGCCGCGACCAGCGTACCGGCCGGGAGCGGAGAACGCAGGCCGCGACCGAGCGCTCGGTCGCGGCCGCCTGGGGGTCAGCGAAGGAGGACCGCGTCCCCCTGCGCGTCGACGGTGACGGTCGCCCCCTCGGGGTAGCGCCCGTCGAGCACCGCGACCGCCAGCGGGTCCTCCACCTCGCGCTGGATGACCCGCCGCAGGGGGCGGGCTCCGAAGCTCGGGTCGTACCCCTTGGCTGCGAGCACCTTCTCCGCCTCCGGCGTCACGACCAGCGACAGGCGTCGCTCGGCCAGCCTGGTCCGCAGCCTGCCGAGCTGGATGCCCACGATGACGGCGAGGTCCGCCTCGGTGAGCGGACGGAAGCGCACGACCTCGTCCACGCGGTTCATGAACTCCGGCTTGAAGAACGCGTACGGATCGCCCGGGAGGTTGGACGTCATGATCAGCACCGTGTTCGTGAAGTCGACGGTGCGTCCCTGCCCGTCGGTGAGGCGACCGTCTTCGAGCACCTGCAGCAGGATGTTGAAGACGTCGGGATGCGCCTTCTCGATCTCGTCGAGCAGCACGACCGCGTAGGGCCGGCGGCGGACCGCCTCGGTGAGCTGACCTCCCTCCTCGTAGCCGACGTACCCGGGCGGTGCGCCGACGAGCCTGGACACGGTGTGCTTCTCCATGTACTCGCTCATGTCGATGCGCACCATCGCCCGCTCGTCGTCGAAGAGGAACTCGGCGAGCGCTCGCGCGAGCTCGGTCTTGCCCACGCCCGTCGGCCCGAGGAAGAGGAAGGACCCGATCGGCCGGCCCGGGTCCGACAGCCCTGCCCGGCTCCGGCGGATCGCGTTCGCCACGGCGGTCACGGCCTCGTCCTGGCCGACGACACGCCGGTGCAGCGCGTCCTCCATGCGCACGAGCTTCTGCACCTCGCCCTCGAGCAGACGGGTGACGGGGATGCCGGTCCAGCGGCTCACGACCTCGGCGACGTCCTCGGCGTCGACCTCCTCCTTCAGGAACCGCTGGTGCTCCTGGAGCTTGACCAGCTCCTCGGTCGCCTCGTCGATCCGCCGCTCCAAAGAGGGCAGCTCGCCGTAGCGCACGGCCGAGGCGCCCGCGAGGTCCCCGTCGCGCTCCATCCGCTCCGCTGCGGCGCGGCGCTCCTCCAGCTCCCCCTTGAGCGACCTGATCGTGCCGATCGCCCGTTTCTCCGCCTGCCAGTGCGCGGTCATCGCGTCCGCCTGCTCGCGCAGCTCGGCGAGCTCCTGGTCGAGGCGCGTGAGCCGTTCCGCCGATGCCTCGTCGGTCTCCTTCTCGAGCGCGACCTTCTCGATCTCGAGCTGGCGGATGCGCCGCGCGACGACGTCGATCTCGGTCGGCATCGAGTCGATCTCGATGCGCAGCCGGCTCGCCGCCTCGTCGACGAGGTCGATCGCCTTGTCGGGAAGGAAGCGCCCGGTGATGTAGCGGTCCGACAGGACCGC
>JAJYMD010000121.1 GCA_021787255.1 Actinomycetes bacterium
CGCAAGCGGGCGCGGTCGGGCGCAAGCGGGCGCGGTCGGGCGCCCGGAAGGATGCAGGGCCCGGACCCGGTGAGCCAGAGGACCAGCCGCCCTCAGGCGCCGCGCGCGAGCTTGCGGGCCGAGGTCAAGAACCCGGTGTGCGCCACCATGCGGTGGTCGGGACGGACCGAGCGAGCCTCGACGTGCCAGGTCCGGTGGAGGACCTCGAACGTGGACGCGAGCGCGAACGGCCCATCGTCGAGCGCTCGCCGCAGCTCGGCAGTCTGGTTGACGGTGGGGAGATAGGCGAGGACGATGCCACCGGGCAGCAGCGCGCGCGCGGCGTGCGGGAGCACTCGCCACGGTTCGGGCATGTCGAGCACGATGCGGTCGAGGTCGCGCTCGTCGATCCCCTCGGTCACGTCCCGCGGCTCGACGCGATAGTCCGTGTCGGGGCCGAGAAACGCGGTCACGTTCGCGCGAGCACGAGCTGCGAAGTCCTCTCGGAGCTCGTAGCCGACGACCGACGCGCCCGCTCGCAGGAGCGCCATCGACAGCGCGCCGGACCCGACCCCGGCCTCGAGCACGCGCTGGCCAGGGCCGATGTCGGCGGCAACGAGGATCGCGCCGAGGTCCTTCGGATAGATGACCTGCGCACCACGAGGCATCTTCAAGACGACGTCGGCCAGGGTTGGCCGCATGACGAGGTACCGCCGGCCCGTCGAGCCGCTCACGACTTCGCCTTCGTGGTGCCCGATGACGTCGTCGTGGGCGATGCTCCCCGCGTGGGTGTGGAAGGTCGCGCCTGGCGTGAGGGTCACCAGGTAGCGGCGGTCCTTCGCGTCCACGAGCAGCACTCGCTCGCCGGCGGACATCGCCCCCTTCGACCCGGCCTCGCCCACGACGAGCCGCTACCCGACCGTGGGGTTCGGCCGGTGGGCGTCCCCTCCCCCCGTGACAGGTCCCCCCCGGGCCGCTCATCCTGCACGTGCTGCACGTGCTGGACGTGCTGGACGTGCTCCAAGTCCCGCACCTGCTCGACGTGCTCCAAGTCCCGCGCGTGCTCCCGGCTGGCCGCCTTGCCGGCGACGCGTCGTCGGCTGCAGCGCCACGAGGTACCGATCGCCCTGATGTAGGTCGATCCGCTCGGACCGTTCGTCGGACCGCCGCGCCCTTCGGAGCACGAAGGCCGCGGCGGCCAACAGGAACCACGCCCAGTGCTCGCCGCCAAGCCCGCGGCGCACCCCCGAGCGCGTCATCCGGCGCAACAGCGAGTCGATCAGGCGTCCCACCTCCGGCTCCGCCTACAGACGACGGATCTCGACGACCGACGACTTGTGCCGGCCGCGGCGCTTGCCCGCGAGGTACGCGAGCGCCACCACGCAGAGCGCCACCGCGCCGCCGAGCACCAGCGCGGCGGGAACTGCGGATCCGGCCGCCTTCTCCCCATCGCCCACCACCTTCTGGAACGCGGCCTCCAGGTCGTCCCGAGTGATGGGCCGGCCGTTCGTACGCATGCTCATCGCGATCTCCCTCCCTCGTGTGCGGCGGTCTCTTGCTTCTCCGGTTGTCCTCGTGGCTCGTGCCGGGGTCGTGGGTTGACTCCGGTCATTGCTTCGTGGACGGTGGGCGGCGGCGCCGCACAGCGGCCCCGCGGACGATCCCCCAGGCAGCCAGTGCAATCATGATGACGGTCGCGCCGCCCACGATGACGTACGGAGCCCAGGTCATTGTGCCGCTGAAGAACCCGCCGGTCTCCTCCTGGAGCGCCCGAAGGAACGCCACGAGCAAGAGGATGGCGCCTGCGCACAGCATGACCGATCCCGCGATCCCGAACAGCAGGTACCGCCCGAGACCCTTGAGGGGTGAAAGCGTCTCCTGCTTGATGTAGTCGATGACGAGCTGGAGCGCATCAGTGCCGCTCTGGCGGATGCCGCCCTCCCTCGCGGAGGACGAACGCCCGAATCGAAACCGTGCCACGCGCGCTCGAGCTCCTCTCTTCATCCCTGCCCGGTCATCTTGCCTGTTGCCTGCCGGGTCTTCCCTGCCGGGTCTTCCCTGCCAGGTCGGAGCTGCCAGGTCGCAGCTGGCGGACAGCCTCGTCGAAGACAGGCGCGACCAACCCTGAGCGCCTGCCGAGCCGACCTTTCAGGTAGATCCTCCACCGGCACGTTCCCCCACCGCAAGCGGAGAAGACACCGACGAGGGGCCATCGCGCCCGCCCGAGCGTCCAGAGGGTGCCGCCCGAGCGTCCAGAGGGTGCCTCGCCGACCTTCCAGAGGCAACAAGGAACCGAGAAGGAGGAGTGGGAAAAGCGTCCCCGAGGAAGTGCTGCAGGTGACCGAGACCGCCGGTAAAGGCGGTCGCCACCTCTACTACTCTCTACTACTGCGGTAGTATTCGCGGCGCACGCCCAGAGGTAGGCCCTCGCCGAAGTTGGCGATCACCGTCGATGCCGATGTGCACGAGCGCGTGATCGTTGCAGCCGCCGAAGAAGGGCTCAGCGTCTCAGCGTGGATGACCGCAGCCGCTCGCCGTGCCTTGCTGCTGCGCGACGGACTTGCCGCCGTGGCCGAGTGGGAGCTGGAGAACGGCGCTCTGAGTAAAGAGGAGATCAAGGTAGCTCACGAGCGAGTGACCGACGAGTTGCGCTCGCCTGTCGGACCGCGCTCGCCTATCGGACCGACGTGACCGTCCTCTACGACGCCGGCTTGCTGGTCGCCGCAGATCGAAACGACCGAGAGGTCTGGGCCGACCATCGCGTGAGGCTCGAGCTCGGCGTCGCCCCCGTGACGACCGCACCGGTGGTCTCCCAGGTCAGCCGATCGGGGGGCCAGGTCCAGCTCCGGCGACTCCTACGGGGCTTCCG
>JAJYMD010000066.1 GCA_021787255.1 Actinomycetes bacterium
GCCCACGAGCTCGAGGACCACGTCGTAGGGACCGTGGGCGCCGACCTCGTCGGCGCCGATCACCTCGTGGGCGCCGAGGGCGCCGACCTCCTCACGGCGCGCCTCGTCGCGCACCGAGGCGACGACCGTCGCGCCTGCGGCCGCAGCGAGCTGGACGGCGGCGACGCCGACCCCGCCGGCCGCGCCGGTGACCAAGAGGCGGTCGCCGACAGAGAGGCCGCAGCGCGTGAAGAGCGCGTCGTAGGCGGTGGAGAAGACCTCGGGGAAGCCGCCGGCCTCGGCCCAGGGGACCGGGTCAGGGATGGGGAGCAGGTGGGTCTCCTCGACGACCGCCATGGTGGCCTGGGCGCCTCCCGCGACGAGCGCCATGACGCGGTCGCCGGGGCGCGCGGCCTGCACGCGTGCGCCCACGCCGATCACCTCGCCTGCGAGCTCGAGTCCCAAGACGTCCGGCGGCGCACCGGGCGGCGCGGGGTACTGACCGCGGCGCTGGAGCATGTCCGCGCCGTTGAGCCCCGCCGCGCGCACCGAGACCAGGACCTCGGTGTCGCCGGGGACCGGGTCGGGGCGCCCCTCGAGCCGGAGCGCTCCGTTGTCGACGACGACCGCATGCATCCGCTTGGGACCTCCTCGTGGGCTCGTGCGCGTTCTTAGCCCAGCCTGCACGACACAGCTTGGGGCGCGCCATTGGAGCGCGTGCGAGGACGCGGAGCCGGCATGCGCCTCGTTGCGGCGTCCCTCGGACGCCGAGCGCACGAGGCTCCGGCGCTGCTCGCAACCAAGCGGCTGGTGAGGGTGCCTCGCTCCGCCGACGTGGGCCGCCGCGCCGGGCTCGGGCGCTCGGGCTCGGGCCCCGTCTTCGTCGGCGTCCGTAGAGTGGGCGGGCCAAGGAGCGAGGAGGAGGAGGCGCGTGGCCGTCTGCAACCCGCAATCGCCGTTCGACGCGGCGATCTTCGACATGGACGGGCTCCTCGTCGACTCGGAGCCCTTGTGGCACGAGGCGGAGGTGGAGGTGCTCGGCGGCCTCGGGGTGCCGATCGCCCAGGGCGACGCGCGCGAGACCAAGGGCGTGTTCGTGCGCGAGGTGACGCGCCTGTGGTACGGGAGGCACCCCTGGGAGGGGCCTTCGACCGACGAGGTCGCGACCCGGATCGTCGACCGGGTGATCGAGCTCATCGCCCAGGAAGGGCGGCTCCAGCCGGGCGTGGACAAGGCGATCTCGCTGTGCAGGGACCACGGGCTCGCGCTCGCCGTCGCGTCGTCCTCCGAGCACCGGCTGATCGGCTTCGTCCTCGAGCGCTTCGGGCTCGCCGGGCAGTTCCGCTTCGCCCACTCGGCCGAGGAGGAGCCCTACGGCAAGCCCCACCCTGCGGTCTTCCTCACCACCGCAGAGCGCCTCGGGGTCGCCCCCGAGCGCTGCCTCGTATGGGAGGACGCGCCCGCGGGGGTGCTCGCGGCGAAGGCCGCCCGCATGGCCTGCATCGCGGTGCCCGCGCCCCAAGAGCGCGACCAGCCCGTGTTCGGCATCGCCGACGCGGTGCTCTCGTCCCTCGAGGAGGCCGACGAGGCGCTCTGGCGCCGTCTCGTCTCCGCGCGGGCAGCCGAGGAGGTCGGCGGGAGCCAGCAGGTCGGGGAGGGTGGCCCTCAGGCCGAGCCGGGGTGTGTCGAGCCGGGGGGTGTCGAGCCGGGGGGTGTCGAGCCGGGGTCTGTCGAGCCGGGGGCTGTCGGCCCAGCCACTGTCTGCACGCCGCGGAGCCAGTGAGCGAGGTACGGGTCCACGACCCGGTAGCGGCCGTCGCGGCGCACCACGAGCTCGGCCGACTCGAGCGCCTCGACGGCGCGCTTGACCGACGCGCCCGAGGCCAGCCCCGCTCGACGCGCGAACCGCGCGGAGAAGAGCGGCAGGTCGCCAGGCGACGCGATGCCCATCAGCACGCGGGCCTGTGCTGGCGTGAGCGACGCGAGCCGGTCGGCGAAGGCGTTGGACTCGTGGGCCACCCCCTCCTCGAAGGCTCGGGCCACCACCTCGGGCGTGATCTCGCCGGGCGCGAGGTTGTACGCCTCCCACGCGAGCCGCTGGATGTCGTTGGGGACGGGACCGGCGAGCGCGACCAGCGAGCTGGCCGCACCGTCGCGCATGGGCTTGCCGGCCGTCGACGCGGAGGTCTCGAGGAACGCCACCATCTCGTCTTCGGGGATCGGGCCGAGCGCGAGCCGCTCGGCCATGCCGTAGAGCGGAGCCTGGCGCGAGAAGACGAGCGCCTCCATGAGGTGCTGCTGGGAGCCCGCGAGGACGAGCGAGACGTGCGGGTGCTCGTCGGCCAAGCCCTTCAAGAGGTCGGGCAGGTGGGCGCCGTGGCGCACGATCGCCTGGAACTCGTCGAGCACCAGCGCGGCAGGCCGACGCGTGGCTTCTTCGTCGAGCAGCCGGTAGACGTCTTCGATCACCACGTCGGCGTCCTTTTGGCGCAGGTCGCCGAAGGCGAACATCGGGCGCCCCTCGTCGTCGATCGAGATGCGCGGCCGGAGCCGCAGCCTCTTGGAGAACTCGACGATCGCCTGGGTCGAGCGGTGCCAGCGCGCGCCGGGGACCCGGTAGACGCCGGCCGCGAGCCGGGACGCGAGCGTGTCGACGTCCCGGCACAAGAGCACGTTGGTCGCGACGAGCGCGGCTGCGGGGTCGCTCCGTGCGAGCTCCTGCTCGGCGCGCCCCAGGAGCGAGGTCTTGCCGTAGCGGCGCGGGGAGGCGACGACCACGTTGACCCCGCCGCGTACCCAGGCGACGAGGAGCGCGGTCTCCTGCTCGCGCCCGGTGAAGGCGAGCCCGCTGACCGGGCCGCCGAAA
>JAJYMD010000397.1 GCA_021787255.1 Actinomycetes bacterium
GAAGCGCGAGGACGATCCTTCGATCGCATCGGCGAGCAGGCGCTCGTAGGCGTCCTGACGTTCGCCGAAGACCTCGTCGAAGGACACGTCGAGCGCGACCGGGTAGCTGCAGAGCTCGTCGCCGGGCTGCTTGGCTTGGACGCTCACGGTGACGCCGTCGTGTCGGCCGAGCCGGAACCGGAACGAGTTCGGCCCCGGCTGGTGTCCGTCGCCCCCGCAGAAGAGCAGGCGCGGCGGGTCCCGCCGCGTCACGACAGCTTCCAGCGCGGTCGTCGGGAGCGCCTTGCCGGTTCGGACGAACACCGGCACGCCCGCCCATCGCCAGGAGTCGATCTCCAGGCGAGCGGCGACGTAGGTCTCAGTCGTCGACCCCGGTTCCACACCGGGTTCCTCGAGATAGCCCTCGTACTGTCCCTTCACCACGTCTCCTGGTTCGAGGGGCCGCACGGCGCGAAGCACCTTGGTCCGTTCCTCTCTCAGCACGCCAGGGTCGGCGGAGGCCGGAGGATCCATCGTGAGCAGGGCCACGACCTGGAGCAGGTGGTTCTGCAGCACGTCGCGGATCGCCCCGACGCCGTCGTAGAAGCTGCCGCGCCCTTCGACCCCGAAGGACTCGGCCATGGTGACCTGGATGCTGGCCACGTACCGCCGGTTCCACAGCGGCTCGAGCAGCGAGTTGGCGAAGCGGAAGATGAGGAGGTTCTCCACCGCCTCCTTGCCGAGATAGTGGTCGATCCGGAAGACCGCCTCCTCAGGGAAGCACTCCTGGAGCACGCGGTTCAGCTCTTGGGCCGAGGCGAGGTCGCGGCCAAAGGGCTTCTCGACGACGACACGCCCGCCCCGGGCGAGCCCGCCCGAGGCGAGGCCGCGGACCGCCTCGGCGAAGAGCGACGGCGGGACGGCCAGGTAGAAGAGCGGGTGCGCCGCGCCCTCCAGTCGGCGCGCGAGAGCGGCGAAGGTGGAGGGCTCGCGGTAGTCCCCCGCGACATACCCGAGCATCGCAACGAGGCCCGAAGCGGCACCAGGATTACGCGTCGCGATCCCTTGCGTCGCAGCACGGACATGGGCTCGCAGCGCCTCGTCGTCCCAGAGGGTCGAGGCCACTCCGAGGACCGGCACGTCGAGACAGCCCCGCTCCCACAGCCGATGGAGCGAGGGCCAGAGCTTCTTGCGAGCGAGGTCGCCGGTCGCGCCGAACACGACGAGCGCGTCTGCCTTGGCCAGCGTCATCCGCGCACGACCGTCCGGCTATCGCCGTCGAGCGCACGCGAACCGTGCTGCCCGAGCGCGGGCTCGGGGTCTGCGTCGGCACGGCGGGGCGTCGCGTCCGCGCCGGCGTCGTACCGGTAGCCGCAGAACGGACAGGGGCTGGAGCCTTGGACGATACCCCGGAGCTGCGCACGGGCCCGGCGCAGGCGGGACTTCACCCCGTCGACGGTGGTCCCGAGCAGGTGCGCGACCTCCTCGGTCGAACGGGCCTCCAAGAGCCGCAGCTCGATCACCCGGCGATTGTCCGCGCTCAGCGCGGACAGCAGCCAGCCGACGTAGCAGGCGGCGAGCTCGTGCTCCAGGTGCGTCTCGGGGTCCCCGCTCCCCTGGTCGTCGTCGTACGCAAGGAACTCCTCGAGCAACGCCTGGTCGTCCTTGCCGGTCCGATGCGCCTGCTGGCGGGTGGTCCGGCGAAAGGTGTCGATGCAGGTGTTGTGGGCGAGGCGATAGAGCCAGGTGGAGAACGCCGCCTTGCCCTCGAAGCCGGGCAGCGAGCTCAGGACTCGCAAGAACGTCTCCTGCACGAGGTCCTCGACGGCGTCGCGGTCGTACGCCATTTGCCGGGCGCAGCTCCGGATGCGACGGTCGTAGCGGGCGAGCAGCTCCTCCATCGCGCCGTCGAGCTTTTCTACGCAGTGGGCCGCGAGCTCCTCGTCGGTCATCTCGGACCACCGGGACGTGCTCACTGCCCGCCACCGAGAACGAGCCTGGACGCCTGGGGGTGAGCCCGGGTGTGTGTCCCACAGCGACCATCCCTTGCCGACACTGTCATCCCCTCACTCACTTGTCTTGCAACTGTCGACCATCCACACCCCGTTACCATGCCACTGCCCCATCGTGGCTCGCCCGGGCTCCACTCCAGGACTGTCGGCGAGAGGCGGTACCGACGCCTGCGGGCACGACCTTCTCGGTGCTGCTCCCTGGCGAGGACCCCGGGCGCGTGCCCAGCCGCGTGGTGAACCCCCGCGCTACGCCTGTCGGGCGGGGACCGGCGGATGCTGGCGAGCCCCCCATGACTTCGTGCCCGGGGCCCTCACCGTGGTTTTGTCGACCGATGCTCGGAGAGGTGTCATGCACGCGCAGCGCTGGCTCACCCGACGGCCGGCGCCGGCTGGAGCGCTCCGCGCCGCCCGCGGTGCTCGTCGCCGGTCTCTGTCTTGTCCCACGAGATCGCTGCCGAGCGCGCGCAGGTCCGAAGTCGGCACCGTCGAGCGCTTCGGAGGCGGCTGCCGCACCACCGGCGATGAGCTCGGCCGATCCCGAGAAGTCGCTGCGCCTCCGATGCGTCACGCAGGGCAAGACGAGGTGGTGGACCGTGAGACCCGGCGGCAGGCAGGCGAGCTCCGCCTGGGTGCGAGCGGTGCTCTGGACCGCCAGGGTTTGGAGCGCCACGTCGATCGCGGAGCGAGGCCGGTGGCGCTCCTCACAGAGCTGGCCGGTGTCGAGCGCCCACACCTCGTCGGCGCCGGCTGCGACGGCAGCCGCCAGGGGGACGTTCGCGACCACGCCGCCGTCCACGAGCAGGTCCCTCCCCCAGGAGACCGGTGGGAAGACCCCAGGTATGGCGGCGCTGG
>JAJYMD010000029.1 GCA_021787255.1 Actinomycetes bacterium
GCAGCCCCCTCTCGACCCTCTCGGCTGGTTGCCTCGAGAGGCATTCCCGCCAGGGGATCCGACCCCGCCTCCGGGGACAATCCCGCTGTGGGAGGGATCTCCCGAGAGCGTGCGTGCCGCGCTCGAGGCGACAGCGCGGCCACACGACGTCGTCCCCGACGGCTACGGGGGGATCATTCCGGGCGTCGCGTCCCCCCTGTGGGGCGGCACAGAGCCACTGAGCCGCTTCGAGCCGGGACCGAAGGACGACTGGGGTGGCTGGGAGACCGATGACGCGTCGGGCGGATGGGACGACGCGTGAGGAGCGTGAATGGGCGGGACGGAGCGTGAGATGGCAGCGACACGGGCGCGGTATCGCTTCGGCCCGCTCGAGCGGCGTGGCCTGATCGCGGGATGGCGCGGCGGGCAGATCGCGCTCGTCGCCGCGGGTGCGGTGCTGGCGATCGCGGTGCTGCACCGGCGGCCGACGCTTCCCGCGGTCGCCGTCGCCGTGCTCCTCGTTGCCGGAAGCGTCGCAGTGGCGTGGTGGCCGATCGCGGGGCGCACCGCCGAGCAGTGGCTCCCGACCGTCGTGCGCTGGGGGGCGTCGGGCCTCGCCGGCAGCCGCCGTCGCCGGGCCGGGATCGAGACAGCGGGACACTGCATCGGCTCCAACGGAGCTCCCTGCCTGGTCGCCGGGTCGCGACGTGCTCCCGAGGCGGCCCGTCCCAGGCTCGTGCGGCCTCGGCAGAGCGCGTTCGCGGGCCTGCACGTGCTCGGGTTCACCGCCAGCCAGAGGGGAACGACGATGGCCGTGGTGCACGACGAGCGTGCCAGGACGTACACCGCGGTGATGCAGCTCCTCGGCCACAGTTTCGCCCTGCTCTCCGGCGACGAGAAGGAGCGCCGCGTCGCGTCGTGGGCATCGGTGCTGAGCTCGCTGGCCCGAGAACGGCCGGTCGTGCACCGCGTCCAGTGGGTGGCTTCGACGGTGCCCGACGACGGTGCCGCAGTGGCCGGCTACCTCGCGACCCGAGGGGTGCTGGCGGAGGATGCGCCGGCACACCGCTCCTACGCCGACCTGCTGCGGAGCGCCGGAGCGGAGACGTGCCGCCACGACGTGCACCTCGCGGTCCAGCTCCGCGCGGCGGGTGCCGCGGCCCGGGCGATGCGGTCGCTCGGAGGCGGCGACCGTGCAGCGTGCACGCTGCTTGCCCGAGAGGTCGCCATGCTCCGGCGTCAGCTGGAGGCCGCCGACGTCCCGGTCGAGCAGGTCCTCGACGAGCGCGCGCTCGCGGCGCTGGTCCGGCGTGCCACCGACGAGGGTGACGGCGCCGGGCACGTGTGTCCTCCGTGCGGGGTCGGGTGGCCGTGGCCGCTGGTGACCGAGGCTGGGTGGAGCTCGTTGCGGGCCGACGGCACGTGGCACGCGACGTACTGGGTGGCCGAGTGGCCACGCGTCGACGTCGGTCCGGAATTCCTCGGTCCCCTTCTGCTCGGGTCGGTGCGCCGTACCGTCGCCGTCGTGATGGAGCCGCTCAGCCCGTCGCGAGCGGTCCGCCAGGCGGAGCGGGCGCGGACCGCCGACATCGCTGACGCAGAGCTGCGCCGCAGGGGAGGCTTCCTCGCCACGGCGCGCCGGTCCCGGGAGGCGGATGTCGCCGTGCGAAGGGAAGAGGAGCTTGCAGACGGGCACGCGTCCGTTCGGTTCAGCGGGTACGTGTCGGTGAGCGCGCCCAGTCTCGAGCAGCTCACGGAGGCGTGCGACTCGACCGAGCAGGCGGCCTCGCAATGCAGGCTCGAGCTGCGACGTCTCTATGGCAACCAGGAGCAGGCCTTCATCTGCACGCTCCCTCTCGGGCGCGGGCTGGCGTGAGCAGCGGCTCGGCACGCGCAGGACGGAACATCGGCGTGATCTCCGGCGCACCGGGTGGCAGTCTCAGCGGCTCGCGGGCTTCGAAGCCGAAGTGCGAGTACAGCGGCACGTTGCTCGGCTTGCTCGACTCGAGGAACGCAGCGGTTCCTCCCGCGTCACACACCGCGAGACGGGACCGCAGAAGGGCCGAACCGACACCCGTCCCCTGTGTGGTCGGCTCGACACCGATGCAGGCGAGGTACCAGTGCTCTGTCTTCGGGTGCACGAGCGCCGCGGCGCCCACGAGGGCGCTGGCGGCGGCCGTCCTCCTGCCGAGGGCACGCGCGTACCCTGGCAGCGCGCGGAGCTGACGGGTAGCCGGCGGCGGCCAGCATCCCGGCGGGTACCAGACGGCTGCGCCGCTGATGGCGTGCTCGGTCGTGACGACGTCGATCGCTGCGATCCCGAACCCCTCCACGCGAAGCAGCGTGCCGAAGAATTGGTGCAGCCTCGCCGGGCGGGAAGAGCCGGATGGCATGAGCCACTCGAATTGGGGGTCGTCGTGGAACGCGCGCACGAGCATCTGCCTGATCGAGGGCAGCTCTCGCGACAGGGCCGGCCGGACCGGGCCACGTATGGCCTGCAAGGCTGGCACGGGAACGAGCCTACGTCGAGCCCGGGTCCCGCGGCCGAGCGGCGGACCGTCGCGTCGTGCGACTTTTCGTAGGCGGCGAGCGAGAGACGCGTCGCGATCCCCGGTGCGTCGCGCCCTGCCGGTCGTCGAGGCCGCTCGTCGCGGCGGATGGCAGCTCCGAGCCGCTCGTCTGCTCGCTCGTCCTCATTCCGGACCCGCCGCCCTCATACCGGCTCCCCCACCATCGGCTCGCTCGCGATCGGCTCGCTCGCGATCGGCTGCATCGCCATCGGCTCGCTCGGCCGAAGGCTCGGTCGGGGGATCCGCGTGCGGGTCCGACGGCGCTTCCGTGCTCAGCCCGTGGGGCCA
>JAJYMD010000361.1 GCA_021787255.1 Actinomycetes bacterium
GTCGGCATCGCCCCTTCCCCGAGCGGCAAGGGGTACTGGCTGGCGGGCGCGGATGGCGGCGTCTTCTCCTTCGGCGCCGCCTCCTTCTTCGGGTCCGAAGCCGCCTCCGGCATGTGGGCTCCGTTCGTCGGGATCGCGCCCACCCCGACAGGCAAGGGGTACTGGCTGGTCAACGACGGCGGGCAGGTGTTCGCCTTCGGCGCCGCCCGCTTCTACGGCTCCCTCGGCGCCTCCCCGCAGGGCCCCGGCACGCCCGTGGCCGCGATCGCCGCCGACCCCTCCCGGCCCGGCTACTGGCTCGCCACCACCGATCGCGCCCTCGTGCCGAGCGGGCCCGTCCCCACGGTGGACGCCACATGCAACGCGCCGGGCACGGCTCCGGCCGTCGAGCCGTCGGGGATCATCTTGGCCTGTGCGGACGCCAACGTCTACCTCGACCACCTCACCTGGTCGACGTGGGGCGAGTCGGGCGCCGTCGGCGCCGGCGACTACACCCACAACCTGTGCCAACCCACCTGCGCGGCGGGCACGTTCGTGTCGGTGCCGGCCACCGTCAGGCTTGGCTACCCGATCGAGACCGCCCGCGGGCTCGAGTTCGCAGCGCTGAGCTTCACGACCTCCGGCACCACGACCAGCCAGGTGATCGTGACGAGCCCCTACGCGGGCTGACCGCGGCACCGGCATAGCCTGGGCGGCGAGGTCAAGCCGGCGAAGGCGCCAGGGGAGGATCACATGCACGCAGCGGTCGAGACCGCGACGCTCGCCAACGGCTTGCGGGTGGTCGTCCTCACGGACCCCTCGACGCCGGTCGCCGCGCTGGCCGTCCACTACGACGTCGGCTTCCGCTCGGAGCCTCCCGGCTCCACGGGCTTCGCGCACCTCTTCGAGCACCTCATGTTCCAGGGCTCCGAGCACCTGGAAAAAGGGGAGCTTCCTCGGCTCATCCAGGGCAGCGGCGGCGTGTTCAACGGCTTCACCCGGCCAGACGCCACGGTCTACTTCGAGCAGTTCCCGGCCGGGGCGCTCGAGCTTGCGCTCTTCTGCGAGGCCGACCGCATGCGCGCGCCACGGATCACCGAGGAGAACCTCACGAACCAGATCGCGGTGGTGAAGGAGGAGATCCGGGTGAACGTGTTGAACCAGCCCTACGGGGGGTTCCCCTGGCTCGCAGACCTCCCGCCGCTGCTGTTCGAGACGTTCCCGAACGCGCACAACGGCTACGGCAGCTTCGACGACCTCGACGCCGCGTCGCTCGAAGACGTCCACCGGTTCTTCGACGAGTACTACGCCCCTACGAACGCGGTCGTGACGATCGCCGGAGGGGTCCACGCGGACGCCGCGCTCGCCGCCGTCGAACGGCACTTCTCCGACATCCCCCGACGCCCGGCGCCGCCGCGACCGAGCTTCGCAGAGCCGGTGCCGCAGGGCGAACGGCGCGCCCGGCGCGTCGACGACCTCGCGCCGCTCCCCGCGCTCGCGCTCGGCTACCGCGTCCCGGACCCCATCGACGACGAGGAGCGCTACGCCGCGGCGGTCCTGCTCGCGAGCCTGCTCACGCACGGGAGCGCTTCCAGGCTCTTCGACCGTCTCGTCCGAAGGGACAAGCTCGCCGCCCACGTCGGCGCGATGTGGGGGGGGCTCGACTCGGCCTGGTCCAGCCGGGACCCGACGTACCTCGCGATCATCGTCCACTACCCCGACGAAGGGCTCACCGATCGGATCGTCTCGGTCGTGGACGAGGAGATCGACGAGATCGCCTCCGGGCTGCCGGCGCCCGAGCTCGAGCCCGTCCTGGCCCAGCTGACCTCCGAGCACTGGATGCAGGTCGACGCCAAATCGGGGCTCGCGATCCTCGCTGGCTTCTTCGAGCAGCAGCGGGGCCGAGCGAAGCTCGCCTTCGAGCTCGCGGACCGCTTGGCCGCCGCGGCGCCCCACGTCGACGACGTCGCCGCCCAATGGTTCGCGCCGCGCAACAGGGCCGTGTGCACGCTCGTGCCGGGAGCAAGGTCATGACCCTCGGAGCCCCGATCGAGCCCCCCGGCCCCGGTCCCTACCCCTCGGTCGCGCTCGGGGACGTGTCGGACGTGGGGACGCCGGAGGGGGTGAGGGTCGTCGCCGTCCGCCGGTCGCAGGTGCCGCTCGTCCAGCTGCGCCTGCAGGTCCCCCTCGGCGACGTCCGCACGCGCGATGCCGCGGCGCTCCGTCTCCTGCCAAAGACCCTCCTCGCGGGCACCGGAGGACGTAGCGGCAGCGAGATGGCGGCAGCGATCCAGCGCATCGGCGCGTCCGTCGACACGTCGGCGGACCCCGACCACGTCTCCGTCGCCGCGAGCGCCCCAGCAGGCGAGCTGACGGCGATCCTCGAGATCCTCTGCGACCTTGTGGCCCACCCGTCGTTCCCAAGAGCCCAAGTCGCAGGCGAGCGCGAGCGGGTGGTCCAGGAGGTGCTGCAGGAGGCCGCGGACCCGATCGCGGTCGCCACACGCGCCCTGAGCGCCAAGCTCTTCCCCCGCCACCCCTACGCAGACCCGTTGCCCGGCGTCGCGTCCATCCGCAGGACCGGCCGCGAGACGCTCGGCCGTTTCCATGCCGCACGCGTCCACCCGCACGGAGCCACCCTCGTCATGGTGGGCGACATCGATCCAGAGGAGGGGACCGAAGCCGCGCGCCGCGCGCTCGGTGCCTGGGAGGCGAAGACCAGCAAGGCTGGGGGCGGGGCCCTGGAGGCGCCCCGCGCACCGGACTCAAAAGGCGGCATCGTTGTCCTCCACCGACCCGGTGCAGTCCAGTCGAACCTGCGCGTCGGCGCGCGTTGCGGAGGTCGCCGCGACC
>JAJYMD010000214.1 GCA_021787255.1 Actinomycetes bacterium
TCCGATCTGAGGTCCCGGTGTTCTCGATCGGCAACTGGATGGGGACGATGGTCCATCTGCTCGGGAACATCCAGGGCTTCTGCGAGGTGAAGGGACCGAAGAAGCTCCTCGTGAACGCCGGCGATGCCCAGATGCTCTTCTTGGACCCCTACGTCGAAGAGCAGCTGACCCGCTGGTACGACTACTGGCTGAAGGGCGTCGACAACGGGGTGATGGACGAGCCGCCCATCCGGATCCGCGTCCGCAACGGCGAGGGCTACCGCGACGAGCACGAGTGGCCCCTTGCGCGCGCCGAGCTCCGCAGGCTGTACCTCCACAGCGGCCCTTCCGGCGCCGCCGAGTCGCTCAACGACGGGCGGCTCAGCTGGGACGAGCCGCCCGGCGACGCCGAGCCGACGAGCTACACGTATCCCGACCCCGGATGGACGTTCCCCGGCACCGGCACCTCGGTTCGAGGCAAGTCCGGGATGCTCCACACGACCCGCAAGATCCTCACCTTCACGAGCGAGCCCTTCGAGGAGGACACCGAGGTGACGGGTCCGGTCGTCTTGAACCTGTGGGCGTCGTCGTCTGCAGAAGAGACCCAGTTCATCGTGAAGGTCATGGACGTCCCGCCGATGACCCCCGAGCTTCGCCAGGCGATCGAGACGCTCGACGTGGCCGTACCGGCGAGGCAGGTGACCGAGGGGTGGCTGCGGGCGTCCCATCGCGCCTTGGACCCCGCCCGGACGACCCCGACCAGCCCCTACCACACCCACGTCGACCCCCAGCCGCTCGTGCCAGGAACGGTCTACGAGTTCAACGTCGAGATCTGGCCCACCTGCTGGGTGTTCGAGAAGGGCCACCGGATCCGCCTCGACCTCGCGTCTTTGGACCAGGCCGGCCAGTACTACCTCGGCCACCTCCGGGCGACCGACACCTTCTACCACGATGCGGCACGCCCGAGCCACCTGCTGCTCCCGGTCGTCACCAGTACTGCGCGCCGCCGTTGACGACGAGCATTTGGCCCGTGACGAAGCCGCTGCCGGGGGACGCAAGGAACGAGACGGCCTCCTCCACGTCCTCTGGGAGCCCGTCACGTGCGATCGCACGGGCAGACCGCTGGACGGCGAATGCCTGTTCGGGGGTGTTGCGGCGCGATCCTGGCGTGTCGAGCAGTCCAGGAGCCACCGAGTTGACCGTGATGTTCCACCGTCCGCACTCGGTCGCCAACACCCTCGTCATCGCGAAGACCGCACCCTTCGAGGCGACGTAGGGCAGCAACCCAGGCGTGCCGGCAAGGATCGTGCCCGAAGCGACGTTCACGATCCGCCCATAGCTCCGTTCGCGCATGTGCTCGATCGCCTTCTGGGAGGGGAGGAGCACGAGGCGGGCGTTGACCGAGAGCACCCGGTCGAGCTCGGCTGCGTCGATCTCCAGAACCGATCGATGGGCCACTGTCGCGAACGCCGCGGCGTTGTTCACGAGCACGTCCAAACGGCCGAACTGCTCCACGGCGCGCGCGACGAGCGAGGCCGCTCCTTCCTCGGTGCTCATGTCACCCGGGATCGCAAGGGCCTCCGCACCGATCGACTCCGCCGTCTCGTGGCATGCCGAGGCATCGATGTCGTTGACGGCCAGCGCCGCGCCATCCCGGGCGAGCCGATCGGCCAGGCATCGCCCGAGACCGCCTCCAGCTCCGGTCACGACTGCCACCATTCCGTCGAGCCGTCCGCTCACCAGTGCACCTCGCTTCTCTCGTCTGCCGCGACCGACTCGAGCACGATCCCCGATCCGTCGGCATTGCAATCCCTCCCGGCAGTAGGTAGTATTACAGGCCGGTAACGGGGCGGCGATCCATGCCGCACGCTAGGGGGTCCACATGCGTACTGCGTTTCGCGCGCGACGTCGAGCACTGCAGCACCGACCCAGCTCACATCGGGCAGTCCGAGGCGGGCTTTCCGTAGCGGTGGTGGGCGCCATGATTGCGCTGACCTGCGGGCTCGTCACCGCGACGGCGGGTGCGACCCAATCGACACTGAAGATCGCTGCAGTCGCGCCCCTCACGGGTGCGACAGCGACACTCGGCAAGTTCATGGAAGGCCCGTGTGCCGGTGCCGTGGCGGTCGTGAACAAGGCTGGTGGGGTGCTGGGGCACAAGCTCGTCTGCTATCCGGTCAACGACCTGGGTGACCCTGCGGATGCGGTGGCCAACGTGAGCAAGGCTCTCGCGACCAACAGCAACATTGTCGGCGCCATCGGCTTGACGAGCGCCACCGCTGCCACCGAGGTCCCCATTCTGAACTCTGCCAAGGTGACGATGGTGTCCCAGAACGGGTTGTCGGAGTTCACAAAGCGCCCGTATGCGTACTTCTGGCGCATGACGCCGCCGGACTTCGACGGCGGCACCGCCCTCGGCATCGCAGCGGTGCGTGCGAAGTTCAAGAAGGTCGCGGTCATCATCCAGACATCGACAGCGAACACCGGCACACGACCCGGGATCGTCGCCGCATTGAAGAAGAACCACGTGAAGATCGCGTCGAACCTGCTGATCCCCGGGGACGCGAGCTCCTACGATTCCGTCGTCAACAGGATCCGTGCCCAGAAGCCCGACGGCCTGATCATCTCGGCCGACGTGCAGACGACGTCCACCCTGTTGTCGGAGTACGCGAGCCTCAACAGCGGCAAGGTGCCGCCGGTGGTCCTGCCAACGGGAATCCTCGGGCCGAGCTTGTACAGCGGCGTCAAGAAGCTTCTGGGAACCACGTACCTCACTCACGATCTCCAGCTCGTGGGCACGTATGTGAACCAGAGCAGCGGGGCGTTCAAGCTGTATGCCACATCGGT
>JAJYMD010000159.1 GCA_021787255.1 Actinomycetes bacterium
ATCGCCAGTTCGATGGGCCTATAGCCCTGCGTGGCACAGCTGGATGCCACGGAGGTCACGACCACCGCCGCCGGTCCGAAGCACTCCGTCGCCAGGTTTTCGAGATCCGAGCGCGCCGCCTCCATGGGCGCTTCGATGAGCGTCGGGGTCACGCCAGCGTCAGTGACTTCACCGGCGTGGACGATGCGGGCTGCAAGGCTCGACGTCAGCTCTGCCACCCTCGCCCGGTACGCGGCCGTGATCGACTCCGAGAGCAGGAGGCTTGGCCGTCGCTCTGACATTCGCTTGCCGAGCTCGTCCGCTGCCGAACTCTTCGCTGGCACGACGAGGATCCCGGGCTTGGTGCAGAACTGGCCACTCCCCAGTCCGAACGATTGGAGAAATCCGTTGAGGATGCTGTCGAGCCGAGCGGCGGCGGCTCGCTCCGTGACGAATACCGGGTTAACACTACCGAGCTCCCCGTAGAACGGGATCGGTATGGGACGACGATTCGCCAGATCGAAGAGCACCCGGCCGACGTGCATGGAACCGGTGAACGCCGCGGCTCGCACGCCGGGATGGCCCAGGACCGCTCGTCCCGCCTCGTCGCCGACCACCAACGTGAAGGCACCCGACGGCGCGCCGCAGAGGTTCAGCGCCTCCATCACGGTCCGCGCGACCATGGCGCTCAACTCTAGGTGACCGGGATGGGCCTTCAATAGCACAGGGCAGCCGGCTGCGAGCGCCGACGCCGTGTCCCCGCCGGCCACGCTGAACGCAAACGGGAAGTTCCCTGCAGCGAACACCACGACTGGCCCGATTGGGAAGAGCGCGCGCCGCAGGTCGGGTCGAGGGCCGACCGGCCAGTTCGGATCCGCGCGGTCAACGATCGCGGGCGTCACCCATCCGGCTGCCAACACGTCCGCGAAGAAGCGCAGTTGGAACGTGGTCCGGGCGAGCTCGCCGCGCAGCCGGTCCCGCCCGAGATGGCTCTCCCGCTCGGCGACGTCGACAAAGGCCTCCCCGCGAACGTCGAGTGCCGACGCAACGGCCTGCAGGAGCTTCCCGCGTTCTGCGGGAGTGCGATCCTTCATCCACTTGGCCGCAGTGGTCGCTGCACCAACGAGCGCATCCACCGCCTCCGGGTTCGTCTCCACCGGATGAACCGGCGATTGCGCCGCGTTGTCGGGCTCAACCCGGGCGCTCATGCTCTTCTCCTCCTGTCTGTTGCACAGACTTCAGCTTCCAGACGGACAGATCGCAAGACCGCTCTCGTAGTCGAAGAACAGCAGCTTGGACGTGTCGACGGTAAAGGGCCGGCGGTCCCCGGGCTTGATCGCGGCGCGTGGCTCGACTCGTGCGATGCCCTCCCCCTTGATGGTGAGACCGCTCTGGTCCCGGCTGTCCGAGAAGGCGAGGGGGGCGTCGATCGAGAAATGCACGAGCTGTTCACTGCCGAGGGCCTCCACGAGGTTGACGTCGACATCGAGGAGGGGACATCCCGCTTCGAGCTGAGTCGAGAGGTGTTCAGGGCGGATGCCGACCACGACTTTACCCCCGCGGTAGGCGGCGAGGGCGGGACGAAGGGTGCCTGATACCTCGGAGAGGGCGAGGGTCTGGGAGCCGAGCCTGAGGTCGGTGCCGTCCGCTTCGAGGATCGCTTCGAAGAGGTTGATCGCCGGGGAGCCGATGAACCCCGCGACGAAAACGTTGGTCGGCTGGTCGTAGATAATCTGGGGGGCGTCACACTGCTGCAAGACACCGTCTTTCATGACCGCCACGCGGTCCCCCATCGTCATGGCCTCCATCTGGTCATGGGTCACATAGACCGTCGCCACCCCGAGGCGCCGCTGGAGCCGGCTGACTTCTGCTCGCATCTGGACTCGTAGCTTGGCGTCAAGATTGGAGAGCGGCTCGTCCATCAAGAACGCTGCGGGCTCTCGCACGATCGCCCGGCCCATCGCCACGCGCTGGCGCTGACCTCCGGAGAGCTGCCCGGGCTTTCGCTCGAGCCACTCACTCAGGCCCAGGAGGCTCGCCGCCTCCCTCACCTTCTCCTTGATGATGGGCTTAGGGACCTTTCGCAACTTGAGGGCGAAGCCGATGTTCTGGGCGACGCTCATATGCGGGTAGAGGGCGTAGTTCTGGAAAATCATGGCGATGTCGCGGTCCTTGGAACTCACATCGTTCACGACCCGATCACCGATCCGAATGATGCCGTCGGTGATCTGCTCGAGCCCCGCGATCATCCGCAGTAGCGTCGTCTTGCCACAGCCCGACGGTCCGACCAGCACCAAGAACTCCCCGTCAGCGATGGCGATTGTCACTGACTTCACCGCGAGCACGCCATTCGGGTAGCGCTTACTCACCTGCTCGAGACAAATTTCTGCCATTGGCTACCTGCTCCCCTTCAAAAGCACGTAACCACCTCTTCCGTGACCTTCCACGCCTCGTCGACGCCCAGCATCACTCGCCACTTATCGAACGTCGTGCATGGGTGCGAAATCCCGAAACCGATCCAATCTCCCACGACAGCAAGGGATGTGGTCTCCGCTACATCGACGAGCGCGTGCTGATCGGAAAGGCTGTCCACCTTTCCGTCGAACACCGACACTTCACCCCCTGACGCGCCCCGGTGCCACAACGGGCGAGGGAGCCCATGTTCGAAGGAAGCGTTGCGCCGTCCCACGTCAACGATCAGCCTCGACGGTTCCGGGCGCGAGAGTACGCGCCCCCAGAGCACGAGCGCAGCCTCGAGGATCGGGCCGCGACCCCGCTTCACGTGCGGCGAGAGCCGCGCGTACATCCCGTCGTCATGAGTCACATAGCAACCGGGT
>JAJYMD010000244.1 GCA_021787255.1 Actinomycetes bacterium
CGTGGTCGCCTCCTCGCCGGCCGAGGGGCTCCGCCGGCCCAAAGGTGCCGGGGCCGTGCGCCTCGGCCTCGAGCGCGCCGAGCTATGCGCGCTCCTCGATGCGGCGAGAGCCGAGGGGCACGACGCCGAGCTGCTCGTCTCGGTGCTCCTCTTCTCCGGCCTCAGGGTCGCAGAGGCCTGCTCGCTCGACCACGACGACCTCTTCTTCTTCGAGGGACACCTCGGCGCGACGGTGCGTAGGAAGGGTGGGCACCTCGGGCACGTCGCCCTGCCCGGCCCGTTGCCCGGGCTCGTGGCAGCGGCCCGGGCCCGCCATGGGCCCGGCCCGCTGCTGCTCGGACGACGCGGGCGGAGGCTCCGTCCCGAGGCGGCATGGCGGACGCTCCGGCGCCTCGGGGAGCAAGCCGGCATCGCCCGGCCGGTGCACCCCCACCTGCTCCGCCACTCCTTTGCCACCCAGGCCCTGCTCGCGTCGGTGCCCATCGAGACGGTGGCGGCGGGGGCAGGCCATCGGGACCTTCGCTCCACCCTCGGCTACGCCCGGGCGCTCGAGGCTCTGGGCGGGGCGGCGGGGGAGGCGGTCGCCAGGCGGCTCGGGGCCTGAGGGAGAAAGGGGGATGCGAGGTGGGTGACCTCGACGCGCTCGACGCGCTCGGCACCAAGCGGCGCAGCGCGGCGGTCGGGGCGCTGCGGGCTTCGAACGTGGTGCTCGACGGCCCCTTCGACCGGCGCCTCACCACCAACCGCCGGGTCTCTGTCACCGCGCTCGTGCCCGAGACCGTCGACGTGCTCTCGGTGCGCCGCGCCTACGGGGGCATCACCCTCAGCACCGACCTGGCGAGCGGCCCGCTCGTCGAGGTCCGCTCCGTCGGGGCGCGCCGGGAGGTCTGGCTGCGCGGCCTCGAGCTGCGCTCGGTCCTGCCAGCGTGCTTCTGTTTCCCAAAGGATCGCCGTGGCCGGCGTCGCTCCGTGCCGCTCGATGCCTACCTGCGGCGCCACCCCGGCGGGACGCTCGAGGTGACCTTGCTCGTACGCGCGACGAGGACCGTGCCGTGGTCGTACGTCCGAGCCCTGCGGGGATCGCTCGCCTGCGGGCCGAGGTCGCAGGGGACCTCGAGGTCGACGACGCCGCGCTGGCCAGGGTGCTCGCAGACCTCGTGGAGGCCGAGCCAGAGGCTTGGGAGCGGCGCTTTTCTCCGACGCCCAGGCTCGCGGTGAAGCTGAGCGCGTTGCTCGCGATGCGCGGGGTGCCGGGGCTGGTGCGTCCCCGGCTCCTCGACGACTGCGACAAGACCGCCTGCTACCGCTCCCTCGCCCACCGCCTCGCGATGGAGCACCCCGACCGGGCCGCCGCGCTCGAAACGGTCCTCCGGCGCCTCGTCGCGCTCGTACCCCGGCCCGTGGACCTCGCCGAGACCCGTCGTGTGCTCGAGCTGTGCTGCCAATGGCGGGTGCCCAGCTCGGTCGAGAGCCTGCTCGACCTCCTCGGCGCGCCACGCCCGATCGTGGTCGGCGGGGTGCCGATCGACCCGCGCGACGCAGCGACCACCATGCGCTGTCGACCCGACCCGGGCCTGGCGCTCGCGCTGCTCGAGGCTGGCGTGCTCCCCTCGGCACTTGCGACGTGGATGCGCGAGCGTCTCGAGCGCTACGGCGAGCGGTCGGCCGCGACGCCCCTCCGGGTGATCGCGGGCCTGCCCGCGGAGGCCGCGGCGCTGGCGCTGTGGGCAGCGCCGGCACGGCCCCCCCGGTGGAGCTCGGCTCAACAGGCGATCGCCCACCTCGCGCGCCTCGCCCGGGTGCTCGCCTGGACCGGCCCGCCGTCCGTCTGTCCGCCGCCGAGCCTGCTCGGGCGAGTGGTCGTTGGGGCAAGCGAGGCTGCGAGCTACGAGGAGGCCCTCGCAGCCGACGCCGAGGAGCTGGCCGAGGAGATCACCGACCACGAGGGTCTCGGCGAGCCAGAGGCGCGCAACCGTGCGGCGAGGCGCCTCATGACCGGGTTCCGGCCGTTCGTCGACTACCTGGAGGCGGCCAGGCAATACGGTGCGCCGATGGAGGCGATCCCGAAGCCGATCCCCGTCGAGCGGCGCTCGACCACGCGCTACCAGGGGGTCGACCCCAAGCTCTGCCCGCCGCCCGAGGTGGCGCTCAGGCTCCTGGCCCTTGCCCCCGAGCTCCTCGAAGGAGACGAGCTCCGAGAGCTCGTCGTGCTCCAGCTCGTCTCGGGGGCGCGCGCGTCGGTCGTGCTCGCGCTCAGGCGGCGCTGGGTCGTCGAGGTGGGCGAGGGGCTCTTGTTCTTCGTCCCCTGGCAGGCGAACAAGACGGGCCGCGGCCTGCTCTTCGTCCCCGCCCCCTTCGTGCGCCACTACGGGATCACCCCCGAATGGCTCCCGGAGGCGGCACCCCTCGACCCGCCCCAGTACCGCCGAGACGAGCTGGCGGCGGCGATCGAAAGGCTCTGCCAGCGTTTCGAGGAGAAGACCGGCACGGCGCTCCCCCACACGAGCGTCCGCTTCACCCGCTCGATGCTTGCCCAGCTCTACCGCTGCCACGTGCACGGCAACGCGCGCGACGCTGTCACCGCACTGCTCGGCCACAGACGGCGTGCCACGCGGGCCAACTACCTGCGCACCTGGCCCGAAGAGATCGAGGCGGCGGGGCACGCCTGGAGGCTCGGCGATGGGTGAGGGGACCTCGGAGGCCGTGACGCGCGCAGGCTGGCGCCGCAGGGGCTCGGACAAGGACCGTCGCCGCCACCTGGGGGTGATCCCGCCGGTCGTCGAGAACGCGCTCGTCGCCGCCGCCACCCGCAGCGG
>JAJYMD010000308.1 GCA_021787255.1 Actinomycetes bacterium
CCGCCTCCGACGAGAAGTTGCCCACATGCGCTCCGGGACACGACGAGGATCAGGGCGGCACGTCTTCGGCGTAGAAGCGTGCAGGGACGCCGGTCTCCCGCCGGACGCGGTGTCGGCGTTCGAGGAGCACGAGGTGAGCGAGCGTCTCCCCGTTGGCCGCACGCCGCAGGAAGGCGGGCATGTCCTGCCATGGACGCGACCACTCGAGGGAGGTCGTGAGCTCCCAGACCGTCGAGCCGGGCTGCTCGCGGACGGCTGATGCGAGGTCGGCGAGCCGCGCGGCGTGGTGCTTCTCGATCTCCTCGAGGCGCGAGGAGAGACCGGTGAAGCGGTACTCATGACCGGGCATCACCTCCTCGGGAGCCAGCAGGCGGAGCCTCTCGAGGGACTCGAGGTAGTCGCCGAGCGGGTTGGGGACCTGCTGGGAGTGGAACGAGATGTTGGGGGTGATCCGCGGGAGCACGTGGTCCCCGGAAAAAAGGAGCCTCGTGTCCTCGCTGTAGAGGCAGACGTGGCCGGGGGAATGCCCGGGCGTCCAGATCACGCGCAGGTCCCAACCGGGGAAGTCCACGGTCTTCCCGTCCTCCAGGGCAACGTCGGGCCGCGCCATCGACACGAAGTCGCGCACCTGGAGGGAAGCCTCGCTCAGATCGGGGAGTGTGGCGGGGGGCACGCCCGACATCTCGAGGAGCCCGCGCATCGCGGCGACGAGGTCGCCCACGTCGACGTACCGCTCCTGGAGGAGCGACGCGTCTGCGGGGTGGAGCCCGACCCATGCGCCGGACACCTCGCGCACCCGGCCGGCGAGGCCGTAGTGGTCGGGATGGATGTGGGTCACGACCACCGCACGCACGTCGGCGGGGCCGGCCCCGAAGCAGCGGAGACCCTCCGTGAGGGAGTGCCACGCCTCGTCGGTGTCCCACCCGGTGTCGATGAGCCCCACGCCGCCGCCCGCGAGCTCAAAGGCGTAGACGAGCACGTAGCGGAGCGGATTGATCGGGATCGGCACCGGCAGGGACCAGAGCCCGGGGCGCACCTCCTCGACGGGCGGCAGGACCCCGCGGTCCCAGGCCGTCTTCTGTGCGGTGCCGCTGATCGTGATCATCGCCGTGGAACGGTAACCGCGCGCTCCGAGCAGCCGCTCCGCGAGGCGGTTTGTCCAGACGACCTGAGATGACGAGCGATGGGGGCCTGATGCGAGTGCCCGGCGCCGTTGGCCACGCCAAGGCGATGGTCACGTATGCCATTGAACAGGGACTTCTTGTCGGGGAGGGGGGATTCGAACCCCCGGCCTCGTGCACCCAAAGCACGTGCGCTACCAGGCTGCGCCACTCCCCGGCGCCTGCGCGACTGTGCGCGGGCGCCCAGCGTATGCCGGTGCGGAGCGTGTCGCTGGTCCGCACCCCCAGGCCGCGCCTCACCCCCAGGCCGCGCCTCAGCCTCGGGTCACGCCTCAGCCTCGGGTCACGCCTCAGCCTCGGGTCACGCCTCAGCCTCGGGTCACGCCTCAGCCTCGGGTCACGCCTTCTTGCCGAGGATCCTGTTCATCTTCGTGCCGCAGACAGGGCACGACCCCTGGGCGGCACGCCGCCCGTTGGCCAGCTCGACCTCCTGGCCGTCGAACGTGCGCCTGTCTCGGCACTTGACGCAGTAGCCCTCGTAGTCAGCCATCGTGTGGCTCCCCTCCTCTGGGTCGTTCTCTGGGCGGTGGGTTGGGTGACTCGTCGGAGCGCGGGAGCGATCCGACACGCTGGCCGTCCTCGGCATGCGCCGCGTCCAGGCCCCGGCGGAAGCTAGCCGAGGGCGGCTGAGGGTTGGGGGATGGGAGCGGGACCGAGGTCCGCGCGACCCCTGGGACGGCGGTCCCCAGCAGCGGCGCGGGGGCCCCGGGACCGCCCGGTAGAGTAGGTCACCCATGCGCGCCACCTCTGAAGCAGTCGAAGGCAACAAGGTCCGCCTGTCGGTGGAGGTCGACGAGCAGGAAGTCGATGGGGTGCTCGCCGAAGCGATCCGCACGCTGACGCGCCAAGCGCGCGTGCCGGGCTTCCGCCCGGGCAAGGTCCCGCGCCAGGTGCTCGAGGCGCGCATGGGAGGTGCGGTCGCGTTGCGGTCGGAGGCGTTGCGCGAGGCGATCCCCGACTTCTACGCGCGCGCGCTCGCCGAGGCGGAGATCGACCCGATCTCTCCCCCTGAGATCGACATCACGGCAGGGCAGGACGCCGGTGCCCTGGCGTTCGACGCGGTCGTCGAGGTGCGTCCGGTCGTCGCGATCCCCGGCTACGCCGGCCTCCGGGTCACCGTCCCGTCTCCCGTCGTCACCGACGGCGAGGTCGACGCGCAGGTGGAGCGCCTGCGAGAGACCGACGCCGAGCTCCTCGAGGTGGACCGTCCGGCGAGGGATGGCGACCACGTCACCATCGACCTTCACGGGACGCTACCCGACGGCGAAGAGGTGATCGGCGCGGACGACCTCCTCTACGAGGTGGGAAGCGGTCGTGTCGCGGCCGCGCTCGACGAGCAGCTCCGTGGCGCAAAGGTCGGCGATGTCCTCGCGTTCACTGGGCGCGTGCCGGGAAGGGAGCCGGGCGATGAACGCGACGTGTCGTTCCGGGTCCTCGTGAAGGACGTGAAGGAGAAGAAGCTGCCCGCGGTCACCGACGAGTGGGCAGCCGAAGCGTCGGAGTTCCCCACCGTCGCAGAGCTCCGCGCGGACCTGCGCGAGCGTCTGAGGAGGGTCAAGCTCGTGCAGGCGCAGCTGTCGTTGCGACAAGGTGCCCTTGCGGCCCTTGCCGGGCCCGTCGAAGACGAC
>JAJYMD010000067.1 GCA_021787255.1 Actinomycetes bacterium
TACCTGTTCAACCGGGCGATCCTCGTCGGGGTCCTGCGGACCCTCGAGCTCACGGCGGCGGCCATGCTGCTCGGGCTCGCGCTCGGGTTGATCTTCGGGATCATGCGATCTTCGCGCAACCCCGTCCTGAGCGGCGTGGCGTGGCTGTACGTGTGGGCGTTCCGGGGGACGCCCATCATCCTGCAGCTCTTCCTCTGGTTCAATCTCGCGTTGATCTTCCCGCATCTCGACATTCCCGGGATCCTGCACGCGAGCACCGTGAAGGTGATCACCCCCTTCCTCGCCGCGCTGCTCGGGTTCGGGATCAACGAGGGCGCGTACATGAGCGAGATCATCCGCGGCGGGCTGCTCTCGGTGCCGGCGGGCCAGACGGAAGCCGCGCTCTCCCTCGGCGCCTCGCACACGTGGACGATGCGGCGCATCGTCCTCCCCCAGGCGCTGCGCGTCATCCTGCCGACGATCGGCAACGACACGCTCCAGATGCTCAAGCTGACGTCGCTCGCGGCCTTCATCTCGTTCAACGAGCTCTTCGGGACGAGCGAGTCGATCTACTACGCGAACTCCGAAGTGATCGAATTGCTCCTCGTCGCCGGGGCGTGGTACCTGGTCGCGTCGTCGGTCCTGAGCATCGCCCAGTACTACGTCGAGCGCCGGTTCGGCCGGGGGTTCCAGCGGGGGAGGCAGATGACCGTCGTGGAGCGCGCGGTGCTCAGCGCATGGACGAGGTTCCGGCGAGGTGACTGACGAGCACCCCAAGACCCCAGGGCCGACCGTCGTGGAGTGCCACGCGGTCGTCAAGTCCTTCGGGAGCGTCCACGTCCTGCGCTCCGTCGACCTGGAGGTGAAAGAGTCCGAGGTGCTCTGCATCCTCGGACCTTCGGGAGCGGGAAAGAGCACGCTGCTGCGCTGCATCAACCATCTGGAGGGTATCGACGGCGGATGGATCAGGGTGACAGACCAGATCATGGGCTACGAGCTGAAAGGCGGGAAGCTCCACGAGCTCCACGAACGCGCGATCCGCCGCCAGCGCGGCCTGTGCGGCATGGTCTTCCAGCACTTCAATCTCTTTCCTCACTTCACGGCGCTGCAGAACGTCATGCTCGGGCCGGTGGAGATCCTGAAGGAGCCTCGCGACCAAGTCGAAGCGCGGGCTCGCACGTTGCTCGACCGGGTTGGGCTGTCGAGCAAGATGTCGGCATACCCCTCGGAGCTCTCCGGCGGCCAGCAGCAGCGCGTGGCGATCGCGCGAGCGCTCGCGATGAACCCGCGGGTGATGCTCTTCGACGAGCCGACGTCCGCGCTCGACCCCGAGGTCGTGGGCGAGGTGCTCACGGTGATGCTGGAGCTGGCGCGGGAGGGTCGCACGATGATCGTGGTCACCCACGAGGTGGGCTTCGCCAGGGAAGCCGCGGACCGGGTCGCCTTCATGTTCGACGGCAGGATCACCGAGATCGGCCCGGCGCGCAGCGTGCTCGAGAAGCCGAGCGAGGCCCGAACGGCCGAATTCCTCTCCCATGTGCTCACCTGAGTCGGCCGGACGAGCGGTCGCCGTCGTGGACGAGATCCTCGACGTGCCCACGGTCGCCGGCGAGCTTCCCTGCGGCTGGGCCGGGCGCGTCCGGTCCGAGGAGCGCGTGCCGTCGGGACCGGGGATCGTCGCGCTGCTCGCAGGGCCGGGGGCCGAGGTCTCGAAGGCCGCGCTCGACCGGCTCCCGGACCTGCGCATCGTGGTCGTGACGTCGATGGGGTGGGACCACGTCGACGTCGAAGCGGCTCGGGCTCGGGGTGTCGCCGTCGCCGGCGTCGAGCCGTACTGCGTCGACGAAGTGGCCGAGCACACGATCGCGTTGATCCTGGACCTCCTGCGAGGCGTCACGTGGCTCGACCAAGGGGTCCGTGCCGGTCGATGGGACGGCGTGCGGCTGGGGCGGACGCTCGCGGGGACGGCCCTCGGGCTCGTCGGCCTCGGACGGATCGGCTCTGGGGTCGCGTGGCGCGCGGGCGCGCTCGGGATGGTCGTCTCCGCGTTCGACCCCCTGGTCGAGCGGGCGGAGGTCGCCGGGCGCGACCGTGGCGTCCGGCTCGTCCTCTCCCTCGAGGAGCTGGTGTCGAGCAGTGACGTCGTGAGCCTCCACGTCGCGCTGGGCCCAGGGACGAAGGGACTGGTCGACGCGCAGCTGCTTTCTCGGTTCCGGCCCGGCAGCTACCTCGTGAACGTCTCGCGCGGCGAGGTGGTCACAGAAGCGGCCCTGGGCGCGGCGCTCCGGGAGGGCAGGCTGGCCGGGGCCGCGCTGGACGTCCTCGCGCACGAACCGCCCGGGAGGGACGACCCGGTGCTCGGGTTCCCGCGCACGGTGATCACGCCCCACTCTGCCTGGTACTCGCAGGGCGCGGTCACCCGCGTCTCGCACAGCGCGGGCCGCGTGCTCGCAGGCGAGCTCGCCAGGGCGGGGCTCCTCGAGTGAGCGACCGCCAGGAGCCGCACCAGCCGAGCAACGGAGCCGCGGCGCTTCTCGCCGCGCTCGAACGTCACGGCGTGGAGGTGGTCTTCGGCATCCCCGGTGTGCACAACCTGGAGATCTACCGGCACCTCTCAAGCTCTTCGATCGAGCACGTCGCGGTCCGCCACGAGCAGGCGGCCGCGTACGCGGCCGACGGGTACGCCCGCAGCTCGGGAAGGCCCGGTGTCTGCCTGACGACGAGCGGCCCGGGCATCACGAACGCGTGCACCGGCGCCGCGACCGCGTACGCGGACTCGATCCCTGTGCTCTTGTGCTCGCCAGGTCCGCCGCGCGGCGTCGAGGG
>JAJYMD010000434.1 GCA_021787255.1 Actinomycetes bacterium
GAGCTGTGCCGCGAGTTCGTGTTGGCCGGCATCCAGAGCGTCGTGGAACTTGCCGGACGTCGACACTGCCTGGTCGGTCCACGGGCCTTCACGGACGCGCTTTCCGATGTCATGAGACCAGTCGAGGGTGACGACCGGCTGATCCGACGAACCGGAGATCGACTTCGTGGTGCTGGCCATCAATCACCTTTCTTCGGAGGTTCGAGGACGGTGCGCATCACTCGCCCCGCAGCGAGGTCGGCGAGCGCTTCGTTGACTTCGACGAGAGGGCGGCGCGCCGTCGTCAGGTGGTCGGTGACGAGCGCCCCGCCGAGATACAGCGCCATCACCTCGGAAATATCCTCGGGAAGGAAGCCTCGCGAGCCGCGTACCGTCAGCTCTTTCCACACGAAGGTGCTCGCGCGCGCCGAGAACGACTCCGTCGTCGTGGCCACGAGGACGACGCGTCCGAGCAGACCCGCAACGTCGATGGACAGCTCGTCGAGGTGCACCGAGGAGCCGCACTGCAGCACCACGTCCGGCCCCGCTCCATCGGTCTCGGCACGGATTTGGGCGGCGACGTCGGGACCGTCGGACAAGACGACGTCGGCCCCGAGACGGCGTGCCAATTTGAGCTTCCGTGGCGAACGGCCGACTACCAGCACCCGCGCGCCGATGTGGCGCCCGAGCTGGACGGCGTTCGAACCGATCCCGCCTATGCCGAGGACCAGCAGGGACTCGCCCGCACGCAACTCGGCGATCCGTACGAGAGCGTGGTATGGCGTGGCCACCGCATCCGTCAGCACCGCCAGCACGACCGGATCGATCGCGGCTGCCGGCTTCAAAAGCGTACGGGCAGGACGCACGACGTACTCGGCGAAGGCGCCATCCACGTCTACGCCCATTCGCCGGACGCCTGGACCGATGTTCAGGTGACCCGAACGGGCGTAGCGGGAATCGGTCGGAGCGTCGATGTAGTAGAGCGCCACCTGGTCGCCAGGTTCCAAGCCTTCAACGTCTGGCCCGAGCTCGTCGACCACGCCGGCCGCCTCATGGCCGGGGACAATCGGCAGCGGAGAGCCGACAAACCCGCCCCGCTGCAGGAAAAGGTCAGAGCCACAGACCCCGCAGGCGTCGACGCGAACGCGGACCTCTCCCGGGCCGGGTCGGGGCAAGGGGCGCTCGACGATGCGCAGCGGCGCACCGTACCGGATGAGCTCGGCAACTAGCACGTCATCCGGCGCCGGGCAGGCCCGAAACGACCTCGGGCAGCGGGGGCGCTTCGATCTCGTCCGAGCCGAACTTGCCGGTCTTCTTCCTCCCGGTCAGCGCGTAGTCGGTCTCAGGCACGGCGCGCGGGTCCTTGTACATCGTCCACTGACACTTCTGGCGGATGCTCGGATCGCGATCGGTGTCAGGATAGCGAGGAGGATCGATGACGCGCAGGGGGTAACCGAAGCGGTCTATCGGCAGCTCCTCCATCAGCGCGATGCAGTGGGTGCAGTAGTGGCAGACACCCGTCTGGAAGTGGTTCCAAGGGTGCGGCTCCTCACTTACCTTCCAATCGTACGGGGCCTCCATTCTCGGTGGCGTGCCCTCGATCCAGTCCCCGCGGACCGTGCGTCCACCGGAGCCGCAAGGATCGAAGCGGAGCACGAAGCGATCGTCGTGCTCCTCGAACTCCATGTCCCCGGTGCGCTCCGGACCACAGAGGTGACCGCGCATCGCTTCGATCGCCACGAGCATTAGGCTTTCGAGGGCTTCTGGCCACTCGTGCTTGGAGATGTCGAACTTGTCGTAGCGCCACGCGAACAGCGGCAACAGGACGCGCTCCCACATCGGTCCGATCTCCGACTCACCGAAGCGCTGCACGATCGCGTCCATGAGCCCGTAGCTGTGGTCGACGTCTCGATCGTGCGTACGCCGCCAGGTCTCTTTCGCCTGATCGAGCCACGCGCTCGCATGCGCAGCTTCGCGCCGGTGGATGGCGCCAACGAGCTGCTCAACCTCTTGCTTCACCTCGTGCCACATCCGATAGCGATCGAAGCGCGACCCGTCGGGGAGGTCGAGCTTGTCCAGGATCTCGGCGTCGATCGCCGCCAGCTCTCGAGCACTCACCCCTTTTACGCGCAGGTGCGCCCGAAGGTCGGGGATCCATTGCCGGTAGATGGCGAAGCACACCTCCGCCTCGTCGACGAAGTAATTCGCGAGCTCTGCAGCGCGGTCCCATTCGGCTGCCTCGATCGCTTCGCGGATCAGACGGTACGTCGAGCGGATCTGCTCGTTCCAAGGTCCGGTGCGCGTGCGGCGACCGAGTATCGGTGAGTAGGCGAGCTCTGCTTCTGCCATCTCGTTCCCTTCTGTTCGTGTCTGGTCCACTGCTTGCCATCCGACGATTCCCGTACCTGCTCCCGACCTGGCTGGCGAACTTCGATCCTCCCCGCCCTTTCCCCCGATTAGTACATGAGGAAGGCGCCGGAGACGTTTATCGTCGCTCCGGAGATGTAACGGGCATGGGTGCTCGCCAGGAAGACGACCACCCCGGCGATGTCCTCTGGCTCCCCGACGAATCCGAGCGGCGTCTCTTTGGTCATCCGCTCGTAAACCGCCGGGTCGAGGTCGTTGAGGAGCATTGGCGTCTTGATCTGACCTGGGGAGACCGCATTGACGGTGATCCCGGCCGGCCCGTACGTGCGGGCGAGGCCGCGACACATCGACACCACACCTCCCTTCGAGGCCGAGTAGACGACCGAGCCACCGAAGCCTCCCGTCCACCAGCCCTGCGAGCTGAACAGGATGATCCGCCCGCCTTTTCCCGCACTGGTC
>JAJYMD010000436.1 GCA_021787255.1 Actinomycetes bacterium
CGTCTCAGCTCATCTCCACCGGCAAGGTCACCAAGGCAGGGCGTGCGGCTCTCGGCATCTCCGGCTCGACGGCCGCGGACCTCTCCGGCAACCCGGCGGGCGTCTACGTGGCTGCCGTCCAGCCCGGCGGGCCAGCAGCTCGGGCTGGGATCGCCGCCGGGGACGTGATCGTCTCGGTCGGCAGCACCGAGGTGCGCAGCTTCAGCGAGCTGCAGGCAGTGCTCGCCGGGCTCAAGCCCGGTGCCAGAGTAGCCGTCGGCGTGCTGCTGCCCTCGGGCGCAACCCGGAGCTACACCGTCGTGCTCGGGGACCTGGCGGCGGGCTAGTCCGCTGCCGGCCACCCCCCTGCCCGCCCCTGGCCGCCCGCCCCGACAGCGCATGGCACGCCGCCATGGGGCGGCTCCTTCCGGTGTCGGCGACCTAGGGGTCCCACAGCTTCCTCGTGCGCAGGGAAGGCCGCCTTCTCGAGACCCCGCTGTTCGTGGCGCTCGTCGCGATCGAGGCCACCAGCCTCGGCCTCGTCTTCGCGACCGACTCCATCCTTGCGATCTTCGGGGTGACGAGCAGCTCACACCTGGCGTTCACCTCGAACGCCTTCGCGGTGATGGGCTTGCGAGCGGTCTGCTGCGTGCTCGCCGCCGCGCTGGTCGAGAGATCTTTCGCAGGAAAAGGCCACGGGCCGGTCCGCGAGACCGAGGATCGATGCTCCATCTTCGCCTATTGCTCGAAACGAGCGTGCTCGAGATCGAGCTCGCGGCGCACGGAGCGCATGACCGAGAAAGTGATCTCCCCGCCGCGGTGGAGGTCCCGGAGGACGTCGTGCTGCGCCACGAGCAGCCGGTCTTCGACGGCACGCCGCGACAGTGGCGCCGGCTGGATCGAGGCCGCCCCCTCGACTTCGTCGCTGGCCCGTCGGAGCCGCCGTTCGTAACGGACACGCAGCATCTCTGCAGCGCGCTCCTCCAGGTCGCCCTCCTCGGACAGCTCATCCAGGACGCGCAGGGCCACCTCGGCGCAGCGCCGCTGCGCAAGGGCCTGCTGGCCGCGCTCTACCCGGCCGCCGCCGACGGCGGAGCGGCGCAGGACGACCGGAAGCGTCGTCCCCTGGCCGACGAGCGTCGCGGCGATCACCCAGAAGGTCGTGAAGATGACGAGGTCTCGCCCGGGAAACCGGTGACCGGACACCGCGGCCGGGATGGACAGGGCCGCCGCGAGCGAGATCGCGCCGCGCAGGCCTGACCACCCCAGCGCGAGGCGCTCTGCCGCCGGGACGCCTCCGGTGTCGACCAGCCGACCCGCCGGTCGCCAACGCAGAGTGGGGATCGCCAGCCACCAGGCGAGGCGCACGGCGATCACCGTGAGGACGGTGAGGAGGGCGAGCATCGCCGTGCTGCTCGCCGGACGCGAACCGACCCCGGCGAGCAGCCTCCGCAGCTGGAGACCGACGAGCACGAACAGCGTCGACTCGAGGAGGAAGACGAGGACCTGCCAGAACTCGGCCATGCGGATCCGTCCCGAGGCACCAAGGCCCGACGCGGGCTGCTGGCCGAGGAAGAGACCAGTCACGAGGGTCGCCAGCACGCCCGAGAGCCCGAGGGAGTCCGCTGGAAGGTAGGCGGCGAAGGGGACCACGAGCGACACGACGATCTGAGAGGCTCCGTCGGGAAGTGCCCGCTGGGCTCGAGTGGCGAGCCAACCGACAACGAGACCGACCGCGACGCCACCGGCGACGACCTCGAGGAAGTCGGCGAAGGCCACGGCGGGACCCGTGGGACCTGCCACGGCCGCCACGCCGACGCCGAACAGGGCGAGGGCGATCCCGTCGTTCACCAGGCTCTCGCCCTCGAGGATGGTCGTGACGTGCGGCGGAAGACCAAGCCGCTTGAGGACCGATGTCGCCGCGACCGCGTCCGTCGGCGCCACCACCGCCCCGAGCACGAAGGACCCGACGAAGCCGAGCCCCGGAGCCACCGCCGACGCGAGGCCGGCGACGGCGAAGGTCGTCGCCAGCACGAGGCCGAGCGCCCCGAGCCCGATCGGCAGAGCGTGAGCCCGAAGCTCCCTGGGAGAGATCGCGAGACCGGCGTGGTAGACGAGCGGCGGCAGGAAGCCGAGGAACACCACGCGCGGCTCCAGCCCGATGTGCCCGAGAGCGGGCAAGAAGCTCGCCGCCGCCCCGGCGAGCACCAGGAACACGGGGTAGGGTGCCCCCGTCAGTCGCGACAGCGTCCTGCTCGCCACGACGACCGCTGCGATGCCGATGCCAGCGGCCAGGTACGTCGCCGTCAGCGGGTCGAAGCCCGGGACGAGCGCCCCGAGAGGAGTGGCATCCAACTGATCGGCTCCTTCCGTCCTGCCCGTCGTCGCGCGCCGAGCGCGGGCACGCAGAACCCGCCGATCCACTATCGCGTCGGCGAGGCTGGTGCCTCGGCTGTCGCGAGCTGAGCACCCCGGCTCGTGCCCAGAGCCCGCCTGGGAGAGACCGGAGGAGCGGCCACCGGGCGCTCGATCTCATCCGCCATGGCGGCACCTCTCGATCGGGGCGTCCGGCAGCGGCGTACGATTCCAGGATGCTCATTTCGACGATGAACGACATCCCCGGCTACGAGGTCACCGAGGTGCTCGGCGAGGTCTTCGGGCTCACGGTCCGCAGCCGTAACATCGGCTCGCAGCTCGGTGCAACATTGAAGTCGCTCGCTGGCGGCGAGCTGAAGGGCATGACAAAGAACCTCGCCGCGAGCCGGGAGGACGTGATCGCCCGCATGGTCGAGGAGGCCCAGGCGAAGGGAGCAGACGCGGTTCTC
>JAJYMD010000011.1 GCA_021787255.1 Actinomycetes bacterium
GCCAAGCCGGTCACTGATAGTACCCTGGTGCTCGCCGGCGCGGACCATCTGGCCTGCTCATGTTGGCGCGCCTGGTGAGGCGTCCTCAGCCAGTGCCGGTCCGGTGGCCAGTGGCGCGCGAGCCAGTGCATCAGGACCGGCATTGTTGAATCGCGCGCGGAATTGAATCGGGCCTTCAGCTTGCGTACGCGGTTAGCTGGCCGTATAGTCCCAGGGGACGCCTGTCCCTGCCTGTCGCATATAGACCGGCGTGCGCACATGCAACTTGCGGCGGCTGCTGGCCTCATATGGAAGAGAGCAGAAAGCGGAGCTGTGTAGCAGCCTCGCTCGTATCCTCGACACGTGGACCGGTCGACAATGGAAAGTGAACCAAGACAGATAGCAATAATTGGTGCAGGATATGTAGGGCTCTCGGCGGCTGTTTGCCTATCCTATATGGGTAATATTGTTCGATGCAGTGACCTCAATCACGAGCGGGTCAGCTTGCTGGCGACGGGCAAGTCGCCCATCTACGAAACTGGATTGGAGGAGCTGCTCGGGGCCGGCATTGATTCGGGAAACCTGTCCTTCGGCACGGACAACCTGTGGGCGGTGGAGCTTGCCGACTTGGTGTTCCTGTGCCTGCCGACGCCGCAGGGTCCCGAGGGTCGAGCTGACGTCTCACGTGTCGAGGAGGTCGCCCGCGAGATCGGCCCCCATCTCCGATCCGGCTGCATCGTCGTCAACAAGTCCACCGTGCCGGTGGGATCGGCCCGCATGGTGCAGCGTGCTGTGGGGCGTCGGGACGTCGCGGTCGCGTCGAATCCGGAGTTTCTCAGGGAAGGATCTGCAATTCAGGACTTCCTGCACCCCGACCGGATCGTGATCGGCGCGGACGACGAGCACGTCGCGATGAGGGTCGCGTCCCTCTACATGCAACTGGGAGCTCCACTCGTCGTCACGGATCCCGCGACGGCCGAGACGATCAAGTACGCGTCGAACGCCTTCCTCGCGACCAAGGTCAGCTTTGTCAACGCGCTGGCCGCCTTGTGCGAGGCGATCGGGGCTGACATGGCGAGCGTCGTGCGAGGCATGGGCTTCGACCCGCGCATCGGGGGCGCCTACCTGCAGCCGGGCCCTGGTTGGGGTGGCTCCTGCTTCCCCAAGGACACGGCGGCGCTCGTGCGGCTCGGGGACGACGCGGGTTACGACTTCAGCCTGCTACGGGGCGCGATCGCCGTCAACGAGCAGCAGCACGGACGTGTGCTCGAGAAGACGGTTCGCCTGGCCGGAGGAAGCGTGCTGGATGCCCGGGTCGCGATCTGGGGGCTTACGTTCAAAGCTGGCACGGACGACCTCCGGTACTCGCCCGCGCTCGAGCTCGCCGGGCGACTGCGTGAGCTCGGCGCGAAGGTCGCGGTCTACGACCCGACGGTCTCGGGAGAGCTCGACGGGCTCGAGGTGGCGCCCGACCCTTATGCGGCCGCTACGGGGGCGGTCGTCACCGTCGTTGCCACGGAGTGGGACGAGTTCCGCTGGCTCGACTTCAACAAGGTCGGCGAGATCGTCGCGCGTCGTGCGATCGTCGACGCTCGCAACCTTCTGGATCGTGACGCTCTCCGGCGGGCAGGGTTCGCCTACGAAGGGATCGGCGTGCGGTGAACGGCAGGACCGTCGGGTGATGCGACGTCCTGCGCTGGTCAGTCGGCACTGATGGCTCGCATCCTCGTCACCGGTGGCGCCGGATTTCTCGGTTCCCACTTCTGCGAGCACCTCTTGGCGAGAGGTGACGAAGTCGTCGCGCTCGACAACTTCGCCACATCCGATGGCAGCAACATCGAGGCTCTACGAGACAATTCGCGCTTCACCTTCGTGGAGGCGGACGTGGTTGAGGAGCTTCCTGTGCGCGGTCCGCTCGATGTCGTCGCGCATCTTGCGAGCCCCGCGTCCCCGCCTGAGTACCTGAAGCTCCCGCTCGAGACCCTGCGCGTGGGCAGCACAGGAACCGAGCGGTGCCTGGAGCTGTGCCGCCGGGCTGGCGCGCGTTTCCTCCTTGCGTCGACGAGCGAGGTCTACGGTGACCCTCAGGTCCACCCGCAGGCCGAGGCGTACTGGGGCAACGTCAACCCGATCGGAGTGCGCAGCGTCTACGACGAGGCCAAGCGCTACGCGGAGGCGCTCACCATGGCGTACTCACGTATCGGCCTGGTTGATGTTGGCATCGTGCGCATCTTCAACACCTACGGTCCGCGCCTCAGGCCAGGAGATGGCCGGGTCGTATCGAACTTCCTGGTCCAGGCACTGACCGGCGAACCCCTGACGATCTACGGTACGGGGCTCCAGACACGCAGCTTCTGCTTCGTCGACGACCTGGTGCGAGGCTTGTGCGCGATGGCGGACGTCCGCGGGGTGACCGGACCTGTCAACCTGGGCAACCCGATCGAAGTGACCATCGAGGACCTCGCCGGCCGAGTCCAGCGCGTCACGGGCTCGACGTCCGGAGTCGTACGGCTCCCGGGCCCGACCGACGATCCCGCGAGGCGTCGGCCCGACATCACCATGGCCCGGCGCCTGCTCGAATGGGAACCCCTCGTCGACCTCGACGACGGATTGAGGCGCTCGGCGGAGTGGTTTGCCAGGCAGCTCGGGCGGAGCGGCCTCGTCCCGATGCGCGAGAAGCCCTGACCTGGTTGCCCGCGGCGTCCCGGCGCCAGGGCGGACGCAGGCTGCACCGCGAGCCGAGCGTTTATCTCAGGTGGATGGAGTCCGATGCGGGTAGCAGTGATCACCCCGGATCGCCTGGGCAGGCAGATGGCCGGCCCG
>JAJYMD010000367.1 GCA_021787255.1 Actinomycetes bacterium
TTCCGATCTCATCGAACTCGACAGCTTCGGGCCACCGCGGCCCGCTGGTCGTCGGTCTGGACGGCAGCACGCTTCCGGGCAGGACCGTCGGCGTGGTGCCGTCGCTCCCGGGCGTCGGCTCCCAGGCGGTCCTCACCAACCTCGGCACCGCCGAGGGCTACCTCTCGGGCCGCCTCATCACCGACACGACGGAGGTGTGGCTCGCCCGGTCAGCACCGCGCTCGATCGTCGCCCGGCTCGAGGCGCACGGCGTCCGCGTGCTGCGGACGACGACTGCAGCCGCCGCCGTGCGCCGCCTCTCGCACAGCGGGCTCGACCTCGCCTACCTGCTCTACGTGGTGGCGGCGGTGGCCGCGGGGATCCTGCTCCTCGGCGCGACCGCCTTCGCCCTCTCCTCGGCAGCGCGGCGGCGCCAGTCGGAGCTCGCCGCGCTGCGTGCGGTGGGCATCAGCGGCAGGGCCCTCCGGCGGGCGGTACGAGTCGAGCAGGCCCTGGTCAACGGCACCGGCGTGCTCGTCGGAGTGCTGTCCGGCGCCATCGCCGCGGTGGTCGCGCTCCGCTCAGTGCCCGAATTCGCCTTCAAGACCCCCGGCCCTCCGCTCGAGCTCGGCCTGCCCGCGGGCGACCTCGCGGCGGCGGTCGGTGCCATCGCCATCGGACTGGTGGCGACCGTCGCGCTCGGATCGAGCGTCGTCGTGCGGGGCGCCAAGGTGACCAGGCTCACCGGGGGCCAGCAGTGACGCGGGACCTCGCCAGTGGAGCGTCTGGTGCGACCGTCGCGTCGGGCGACCTCCCCGCCGGCGCGCACGGGCGCGGGGGCGTCCCGGTCCACCTCGTGGGCGTCGTCCACCTCTACCGCCAGCTCGGAGAGGACGTCGTCGGGCTACGCGGCGTCGACCTCGACGTCGGGGCGGGAGAGATGCTCGCGCTGCTGGGCCCGTCGGGCATGGGGAAGACCACGGTCCTGCGTCTCATGGCCGGCGTGATGACCGCCTCGGCCGGTGTGGTGCGCGTCGGGGACCAGGACCTTCGCAAGCTGCGCCTCTCCCAGAGACGGCGCCTGCGCGCCGGGGAGATCGGCTACATCGTCCAGGGCACCTCGGCCAACATCCTGCCGTTCGCGACCACCGTGGAGAACTTGTGGTTCGCCCAGCACGGCGCGAGGACCCAGGGTCGCGTGCCGCCCTGGCCTCCCGAGACGCTCCTCGGCCTGCTCGGCCTGGAGGAGCTCGCGCGCGTGCGGCTCGCTGCGATGTCCCGGGGGGTCCAGCAGCTGGTCGCGGTGGTCGCCGGGGTCGCCGCCGGCCCTCGGCTCCTCCTCGCCGACGAGCCGACCTCCCAGCTCACAACCACCGCAGGGTTCAACGTCGTGCACCTGCTGCACCGGATCAACGCCGAGCTGGGAACGACCATCGTCGTGGTCACGCACGATCCGCTCATCGCGTCGATGTTCCCCCGCGTCGTCACGATCCGCGACGGCCGAGTCGGCGCGGACGCCATCCACGGCGAGGAGTACGCGGTCGTGGACGGCTCCGGCTCGGTGCAGCTCCCGCCGGACGTGCTCGAGCTCCTGAAGCCCAACACGCGCGTCCGGGTCGTGCGGACCGACTGGGGCGTCGAGCTCCGCCACCCCGAGCGTGGGCCGTGAGCGCCGCCGAGACCAGCCTGCGCCTCGAGCACGTCGGCGTGGACCTCGGCGGCCGCGCCGTCCTCGACGACGTCAGCCTCACCCTTCGCGGCGGAGAGGCGGTGGGGCTCACCGGACCGTCGGGGTCGGGGAAGACCGTGCTCTGCCTCGTCCTCGCCGGGGCGCTGGAGCCCACCCGGGGTAGCCTCCGCCTCGAGGTCGGAGGGCGGGCGGGCGGTCCGGTGGCGCCCGTGGCGGGGCTCGTGCTCCAGGTGCACGGTCTCGTCGAGGGGCTGTCGGCCGAGGAGAACGTCGCGCTGCCGCTGCAGGCGCACGGCGTCGAGCGCCACGAGGTCGTGCGCCGGGTCGCACAGGCGTTGCGCGACGTCGACCTCGAGAGGCACGCCGCACGCCCGGTCGAAGAGCTCTCAGGAGGCGAGCGCCAACGCGTCGGCATCGCCCGCGCGCTTGCGGCAGAGCCGCTCGTGCTGGTCGCCGACGAGCCGACCGCCGAGCTCGACTCGGGCAACCGCGAGAGGGTGCTCCGGCTGCTCACCGCGCGTGCACACGACGGGGCGATCGTCGTGATCGCCTCGGACGACCCCGAGGTCCTCAGCGCCTGCGCGCAGGTCGTCGTCCTCGACCGCGGCCGGCTCCTGGTCCCGCCCTCCGCGCGGATCGTCGCGGGGTGACGCGAGGCGGGCGTGCCAGGCGCAGTGCCGCACGCAACGGCTAGATTTCCCCCGATGCCTTCCGTCCTGGAGCTGAAGAACCTGCGGACCGAGTTCCACATGCGCAGCGGCAACGTCGTCGCCGTCGACGACATCTCGCTGCACGTGGCCCAGGGAGAGTCCGTCGGCATCGTCGGGGAGTCCGGCTGCGGCAAGACGACCGTCGGCGTGTCGATCATGCGGCTGCTGCCGAGCAACGGGCACATCGCCGGGGGGAGCGTGATCCTCAACGGGCGGGACCTCGCGCCGCTCTCCGAGAAGGAGATGCGCCGGGTCCGGGGCAACGAGGTCGCGATGATCCCCCAGGACCCGATGACCTCGCTCAACCCGACGATGACGATCGGCCGCCAGATCGCCGAAGCCGTCCGACTGCACCGAGACGCCTCGAAGGACCAGGCCCGCGCCCGTGCGTTGGAGGTCCTCCAGCTCGTCGAC
>JAJYMD010000493.1 GCA_021787255.1 Actinomycetes bacterium
CCCTCGTCGGCTTCCACGTCCCCAAGACGATCGCGATCCTCGGCGTGCTCTCCTACCGCCTCGTGAACTTCTGGCTGCCCATCCCCCTCGGGGGTGCCGCGTACCTGTCCCTCCGCTTCGGGCCGGCGACCCGCCTGGCGGGGCGCAAGGGCCAGGCCGGCCCGGCCGGCGGACCGACCCCGGAGGTCCGCGGCAGCCACCCCGAGTAGCCCCTGCAGGCAGCCGTCACGCGTGCCCTGCGTGGCGCGGGTCGACGTCGCGGCGTCGGCGCGCCCGCTCGAGGGCGAGCTCCTTCAGCCGGCGCTGTGAGTCCACCCCGCGGACCGGGACGACCCGCTCCCAGGTCCGGTCCGGGTGCAGCACCCACGCGTTGACGTCGTCGGCGAACACAAGGTCGAGGATCTCGAGCAGCCGGGCCTGGAGCTCGGGGTCCTTCACCGGGGTGAGCACCTCGATGCGCCGGTCGAGGTTCCGCTCCATCAGGTCGGCCGAGCCGATGAGGAGCTGGAGCGGGAGATGGGACGCGCCCGCCTCCTGCACTTCACGGTGCGGCGCGTCGTCCGGAGAGCCGCCGAACCGGTAGATCCGCGAGTGCTCGAGGAACTGGCCGACGATGGAGCGGACGGTGATCGTCTCGGAGAGCCCCGGGATGCCCGGCCTCAGGCTGCACAGCCCGCGCACGGCGAGGTCGACGGGCACGCCGGCGCAAGACGCCGCGTAGAGCGCGTCGATCATCTCGGGGTCGGACAGGCCGTTCACCTTCAGCACGATCCGGCCGGCGGGCCCCGCTGCCGCCTGCTCGGCGATCAGGTCGAGGATGCCCTGGCGCAACGTGACCGGCGCCACGAGGATCTGGCGGTAGTCGGACTGGCGGCTGAAGCCGGTCAGGTAGTTGAACAGGTCCCCCACGTCCGCCCCGATCTCGGGGTCCGACGTGAGCAGGCCGAGATCCTCGTAGAGGGCGGCGGTGCGGGAGTTGTAGTTGCCGGTGCCCACGTGGCAGTAGCGGCGGATCCCGTCCTCCTCGCGCCGCAGGACGAGCACGGTCTTCGAGTGCGTCTTGAGGCCGACCAGCCCGTAGACGACGTGGACGCCTGCCTCTTCGAGCGCGCGCGCCCACGCGATGTTCGCCTGCTCGTCGAAGCGTGCCTTGAGCTCCACGATCGCCGCGACCTGCTTGCCGCCCTCGGCTGCGTTGATCAGCGACGCGACGATCGGGCTGTCTCCCGACGTCCGGTAGAGCGTCTGCTTGATGCCAAGCACGCCGGGATCCTCCGCCGCCTGCGCGACGAACGCCTCGACCGAGGTGGAGAACGAGTCGTACGGATGGTGCACGAGGACGTCACGCTCTCGCAGGACCGCGAACAGGTCCGTCGGCTCGTTGCCCGCCGTCGCCAGATGGGGCGGGGTCATGGGCGTCCACGTCTCGGCGTGGAGGTCGGGACGGTCGAGCTCGTAGACCGCCCACAGACCCGAGAGGTCGATCGGGGCGTCGACCGTGTAGACGCCGTCCGACGGCACGTCCAGCTCCGCCCGCAGGCGCTCTCGCAGCTCCGGGCTCGCGGCCGAGGTGATCTCGAGCCGGACGGCGCTGCCGAAGCGCCGGCGGCGCAGCTCCATCTCCACGGCCACCAGCAGGTCGTCGGCCTCGTCCTCCTCGAGTGCCAGGTCCGCGTTGCGGGTGACCCGGAACGGATCGTGCTCGCCGATGGTCATGCCGGGGAAGAGCGTGTCGAGATGCGCCGCGATCACCTGCTCGAGGGGGACGAACCGCTCGCCGTCGGGCATGACGACGAAGCGCGGCAGCATCGGCGGCACCTTCACCCGGGCGATGCGCCGGTCCCCCGTCGACGGGTCGCACACCTCGACGAGAAGGTTCAGCGAGAGGTTGGAGATGTAGGGGAACGGGTGCCCGGGGTCGACGGCGAGCGGGGTGAGCACGGGATAGATGTGCCGGCGGAAGACGTCGACGAGGTATGTCCGATCGTCGTCGTCGAGCGACGACCAGTCGGACCACCGCACCCCGGCGGCGGCGAGCGCCGGGACGAGCGCCCCGAGGAAGATCCGGTCCTGCCGGGAGACGAGCTCCTGCACCCGGGTGCGGATCGCCGCGAGCTGCTCTGCGGGCCGCAGGCCGTCGACCGAGCGCGCCCGCACGCCTGCGAGCACCTTGTCCTGGAGGCCGGCCACGCGCACCTGGAAGAACTCGTCGAGGGCCTCGGCGAAGATGGCCATGAACTTCACCTGCTCGAGCAGCGGCAGCCGGGTGTCCTCGGCGAGGTCGAGGAGCCGCGCGAGGAAGTCGAGCCGCGACAGCTCCTTGTTGGTGAAGCGGTCGTAGCCGTACGCAGCGATGCTCTGCCGCACCGGCACCGGCACCGTACGGCGGACGGCGGCGATCGGCTCCGCGCCGAGCACGCGCCCGTCCCGGCCGACGGCGGTCGGCGTGCCGACGAGGACGGGTGGACCGCTCGACGGTTCGGCCAACGGGGTCGCTCGCTCGGCCGGCACGTCCGAGGTCACCGCCTCGCCCCCGCCGCGTGCGGCGCGGCTGCGCTCCAGGGCCATGAGATCACACCAGTGTACTACGCACCGCTACGCTCTCCGCGGTGGCGCAGACGACCTCTTTGCCCTCGGCCACACGTCGGCTGCCCCGCCGGCCGTCGCTGCAGATGCCCGCCTGGCGCCGCGGGCCGAAGCCGAAGCGCCGGACGGAGCTGGGCCTCCTCGTCATGTCGTCCGTCGTCACGGTCTCCCTCTACGTCGTCGCCGAGGTCGGCGCCAAGAGCAAG
>JAJYMD010000098.1 GCA_021787255.1 Actinomycetes bacterium
GCATCCGCCCGCGCGCCTACCCGATGCGACCCTGGAAGATGAAGCAATGGATCGACTCCGACGAACGGTCGCGGGTGCTCGTCGGCAAGGGGTCGCCAGAGCATGGCTGACGTCTTCGTGCCCGGCACGCTCGACGACGCGATCGGGTTCCTCGCCGATCATGCAGGTGCGGCGATGCCAATCGCCGGTGGCACCGACGTCCTCGTCGACACCCGGATCGGCCGGTCCTCGCCAGACTGGCTGGTGGACCTGAGCTCGCTCGGCGGGCTCGACGGCCTGGCGCTCGACGGTGAGGAGCTGAGGATCGGAGCCATGTGCCGCATCCGAGCCATCGAGCTCGATCCCGAGCTGCGGAAACGGGCGACCGCCCTCGTCGAGGCGGCTCGGGTGCTTGGCTCGGTCCAGATCCGGACCATGGCGACGGTGGGGGGCAACCTGTGCCACGGGACGCCCTCGGCCGAGATGCCTCCGGCCCTCCTCGTCCACGGCGCCGTGGCCGAGATCGCAGGACGCCGCGGACCCCGCTCGGTCCCCCTGGCGGAGCTCTTCGCCGGGCCCGGTCGAACCACGCTCGGACCCGACGAGCTGCTGACCTCGGTCCGGGCTCGGGTGCCGGCGTCGGCCGCAGGCTCCTGCTACCTGCGGCAGACGGTCCGCTGGTCGATGGATCTCGCCGGCGTCGGTGTCTCGGCCTCGGTGGAGGTCGACGGAGAGGTGGTGACCGGTGCCCGCGTCGCGCTTGGCGCCGTCGCCCCCGTTCCCTTGCTGGTCGGCGCGGCGGCGCAGACGGTCGTGGGCACGAACCTGCCGCCGGAGGCGGCAGAGGAGGCCGGACGAGAGGCAGCGGCGGCCTGCTCGCCCATCAGTGACGCCAGGGGCACTGCCGAGTACCGGCGCCAGGTCGTGGCCGTGCTCGTGGCTCGGGCCCTGCACATCGCGTGGCTTCGGGCAACGGGGGCCTGGCCGGATGGTGTGCCAGCGCCCGTGAACGGGGTGTGGGCAGGGGAGGACCGATGAGGGTCGAGCTCAGGGTCAACGGTGACGAGTACCGACGGGAGGTGGCGCCGGACCTCACGCTGCTCTTCCTGCTGCGCGACGAGCTGGGTCTCACCGGGACGAAATGGGGCTGCCTCACCGGGGACTGCGGGGCTTGCACGGTCCTCGTCGACGGCGAGCCCGTGGTCTCGTGCCTCCAGTTGGCGCGCCAGGTCCAGGGTCGGGAGGTGACGACCGTCGAAGGACTCGAGACGGATCGAGGCCTCGACGAGGTGCAGGCTGCATTCGTCTCGAACGGCGCGGCACAGTGCGGGTTCTGCACGCCTGGCATGATCATGGCGGCCGAAGCGCTCCTGAGGTCCAATCCATCGCCCAGCGAAGCCCAGGTTCGCGAGTCCCTCTCGGGGAACCTGTGCCGCTGCACCGGGTACAACAAGATCGTCGACGCAGTGCTCCAGGTTGCCCGAGCGCGCCTTTGACCAGCGAAGTCACATGGACGGTGTCGGGGTCCGGATGTCGCGTAGGGTGTGAGGTGCACGGAAAGGTGCAGAGATTGCGACCAGCAGCAGCTTGTCCGTGGGAGCTGCAGCTCGTCTGGGGGAGGTCGACGTGATGAGCGAGCTCGCGACCCAGGTGCTCGAGACGACTGGGATCCCCGCTGGACCTCGACGTCGATCTGCTCGGACGACCCGATGGACGTCGTGACGGCCGAGCTCGAGCCCCTTTCCTCGATCGACGCGGACGTGGGGAAGCCTTCCTTCGATGCGGAGTCGATCGACGCCGGCATCCGTCGTACCGTCCGACGCGCCTACCAGGCATCGGACTGGTGGCGAGCCCATCTGGACGGTGCCGGCATCGACCCGCTTGCTGTGCGCGGGCGGGTGGATCTCCCGCGGCTCCCGTTCACCACGAAGCAGGACCTCAGGGCCGCGTACCCTCTTGGCTGGCTCGCCGTCCCAGAGCGTGCAATTCGGCGAGTGCACGCCTCGTCTGGCACCACCGGACAACGGACGCTCTGCGCGTACACCGACCGCGATCTCCAGGATTGGGCCGATCAGTTCGCCAGGTGCTATCGGCTCGCCGGTGTGACGGATGCAGATCGAGTCCAGGTGATGGTGGGCTTCGGGCTCTGGACTGCCGGGAACGGGTTCCAGGCAGGCGCCGAGCGCGTGGGAGCGATGACGGTGTCCACCGGTCCGGGGAACGTCGAGCTCCAGCTGGAGATGATGCGCGACCTCGGCACGACGACGATCTGCGCGACGTCGTCGTTCGCGCTGCTCGTCGCCGAGGAGGTCGCGTCGCGTGGGATTCGTGGCTCCCTCAGCCTCCGCAAGGGGATCATCGGCTCCGAGCGGTGGGGCGAGGGAATGAGGGCGAGGATCGAGGGCTTGCTCGGGATCGAGACGTTCGACGTGTACGGCTTGACCGAGCTCTACGGGCCGGGGGTCGGGATCGACTGCGATCGTCACGAAGGCATCCACGTGTGGTCGGACTACTACGTCGTCGAGATCGTCGATCCCGAGACGCTCGACCCCGTCGATCCGGGTCATGAAGGGGAGATCGTGATCACCACGCTGCGCAAGGAGGCGGTGCCACTCCTTCGCTACCGGACGCGCGATCGGTCCTGGCTCTACCCCGAGCCATGCTCGTGCGGCAGTCCGTTTCCTCGCATCGGCCGGATCCTCGGCCGGACCGACGACATGGTGAAAGTTCGTGGCGTCGGGATCTATCCGGCGCAGGTGGATGCGGTCCTTTCGAGCGTGGAGGGACTGGGCCCCGAGTAC
>JAJYMD010000427.1 GCA_021787255.1 Actinomycetes bacterium
TCATGAACGCCGCGCTGCGCCGGGCGCTCGTCCGGGCCTTCGGCGAGGAAGGGGCGGCACCGTGAGCGCGCAACGGCTCGACTACCGCTGGAACCTGCGTCAGATCATGGCCCGCCACGGCATGTTCTCGACGACCAACCTGCTTGCGCCCCTGTCGGAGCGGGGCATCACGCTGTCGACGAGCCAGGTCTACCGCCTCGTCGTCGACCGGCCCGAGCGGCTCTCGCTCGAGATCTTGATGGCGCTGCTCGACATCTTCGGCTGCGAGATGACCGAGCTCATCGAGCCGGTCGCCGTGGCGGCCCCTCACAGCCGAGCCCGGGCCGTCGGGGGGGAGAAGGGGATCGGCGCACTGCGACCGAGAAGAGCGCGCATCGTCGGGCCCGAAGGGTGACGCCGAGAGCGCACGAGGTCGTGCGTGGCGATCCGCTCGGCGTCATCTGCGATGCGGTCGGAAAGATCGAAGATGGGCTCTCTCCCGAGCAGGTACGCGCCATCGTCGAAGCGGTCTCGGGTGGTCGGGCGAAGCGGCGACAGCTGGCGGTGGCCCTCACCGAGCGGCCAGCGGTGCTCGAAGACGGCCGCTCACCCGCGCGACGCTCGGTCGGCGACCTGCTGGCCGCGCTGCGCCACGCCGGCGCGACGGGGGTCTCGGCACCGCGCTGTGCGGGCTGCTCGAAGGAGCTACGGACCCTCCAGCGCCGAGGCGCCGACTGGTACTGCTCGGTGTGCGTGTCCGAGCCGATCACCTGTGCGCTGTGCGGCGAGCAGCGCCAGATCGTGACACGTGACCGGCAGGGACAGCCGCGTTGCCGCTCTTGCCTACCCGAGGAAGACCCACTGCAGGCGATCGTCGCGGTGGTGGCGAGCGTGGATCCGCAGATCCCCGCCGCGGCCGTCCGGGCTGCGGTTGCTCGGACGACCTCTCGCGCCGGGCAGCGTCGCCGGCTGGCCTGGGCGCTCGAGGACCGAGCTGATCTGCTCACCGGCGCCGGGGCGGAGGCGCCAGCCCCCTCGCTGCTCCGGTTCATCGACGCCCTCCTCGAGTCCGGATCGGAGAAGATCGTCCGGCCGCCCTGCCCGTGCTGTGGACGGGTGAGGACGCTGTCGAAGACCCGGGAAGGCTTGCGGATCTGCCGCAACTGCTCTGCCAAGGCCCGGGCCGTCTCGTGCTGGCGCTGTGGGGCGGTTCGCGAACCGGCGACGAGGGACGAGCAGGGTCACCCACTGTGCCCGCACTGTCTCAGCACCGATCCGGCGAATCAGGAGGCCTGCATCCGCTGCGGGCGTCTCCGGCCCGTCAGCGTGCGGAGCAACGGCGGCCCGATCTGTCCGAGCTGTCGTCCCCGCAAGGAGGCGACCTGCTCGATCTGCGGGCGTCTCGCCCCCTGTGAGATCTCCGTGCTCACCAACAAGGCGTGGTGCGCCGCCTGCCAGCAGCGTTGGGCCCGGTGCAGTCGGTGCGGGGAGGTTCGCCAACTACACGGCGGCAGCCTGGAGGCGCCGCTGTGCGCGCCGTGCGTCTGCTCTGACGTTTCCACCCTGGCCCCTTGCCCGGTCTGTGGCATCCGCGCCCAGCAGCGCGCCGGACCGTGCGCCCGGTGCACCTTCGCGGAGCGTGTCCACCAACTCCTCGCTGGGAAGGACGGCGAGATCCGCACCGAGCTCCGGGGCCTCTACGAGAACCTGGTCGCAACCGACCAGCCCGACACGGTGAAGAGCTTCATCCGCAAAGGCGTTGGCGCCGCGGTCCTTCGTGAGCTCGCGAGCGGAACGCGCCCGCTCAGCCATGCGGCCCTCGACGAGCTCGGCGGAACGAAGCCGATCGAGCACCTCCGCGCGGTCCTCGTCGCCACCGCTGCGCTCGCCCCGCGCGACGAGCAGATGGCCCGCCTCGAACGCTGGGTCGTGGCGGCCGTCGCCGAGCGCGCGGACCCGGAGGAGCGGCGCCTCCTCCAGCGCTACGCGCTCTGGCACCTGCTCCGGCGGTTGCGGCAGCGAGGCGGGGACCTCGAGATCACCCACATCCAGGCGACCGTCGTGAAGAGTCACGTACGGGCGGCAGTGGCGCTGCTCGACGGGTTCGCCAGCCATCAGCTGACACTCCGCAGCGCCGGGCAGGGGGATCTCGAGGCCTGGCTGGCCTCCGATGAGGCCGCTTACCGCCGCGACGTCGGCCACTTCCTCCGCTGGGCGGCGAGCGAGAAGCTCACGAGCCTGGAGCTGCGGGCGACCCGCTGGGTCGGGCCATCGGGGCCGATCGACACCGAAAGGCGCTTCGCGACGGCGAGGAGCTTGCTCGGTGAGGCCGCGATCGACCTCGGCGACCGGCTCGTCGGCCTCCTCGTGCTCCTCTACGCCCAGCCCGCCGCTGTGATCAGTCGACTCAGGGTTGCAGCGGTCGAAGAGGTGGATGGGGCGGTCCGCCTCCACCTCGGGACCGAGCCGATCGTTGTCCCTTCCCCGCTCGACGTGCTCGTGAGCGACCTCGTCGCCAATCGCCGTGGTCATGCCGCACTCGGTGGCCGAGGGACCTCCCCCTGGCTGTTCCCCGGCGGCCAGCCCGGCCGCCCGATCAGTGCGAGCCGCCTGGCGGAGCGGCTCCGGGCGCTCGGGATCCATGCCCGACCGGCTCGCTCCACCGCGCTCTTCGGCCTCGCAAGCGAGTTACCTGCCGCGCTCCTCGCTCGGCTGCTCGGCATCCACATCAGCGTCGCCGTGCAGTGGCAGCAGGCGAGCAGCGGTGACTGGACGCGCTACGCAGCGGA
>JAJYMD010000435.1 GCA_021787255.1 Actinomycetes bacterium
GGCGCCCTCGGGGGATTGCTGGGCGCCGGGGTGCTAGTAGCGGTCGCTCCGGTGTTCTCCGGTTTCTTGCACCTCCACTCGGCGCTCGCCGTGTTCGTGCTCGCAGCGTGGTTGCCCCTCGCGTCGGCTGGGTCCGTGCTCCAGGGCGCGCTCATCGGCGAGCTGCGGTTCAAGCCCGTCGCGCTCGCGAGCTTCCTCGGAGGCGGGCCGGTGCGCCTCGGGCTGGGCGCCGCGCTCATTTTCGTCGGCGGCGGCGTGGCCGGCGCGATCGGAGCGACGGTCGGTGCCCAGACCGTGACGACCCTCCTCCTCGTGAAGGCCGCCAGGGCGTCGCTCTCCAAGGGCAGCGATCAGCTCCAAGCGCCGCTCAGCGATACGGCCGTCTCAGTGCTCGCGCTCGGTGGCTACACGGTGCTCACCGGTATCGACACGTTCCTCGCGCAGCACTTCTTGGCTGCGGTGTCCGCCGGCCAGTACGCAGCGGCAGCGACCGCGGGCCACGTCGCGCTCTTCTTGCCCGGAGCCGTCGTGATGGTCGCGTTTCCACAACTCGCCGAAGGTCGGGGTCGCTCTGCACGCAGCCGCACGGCGCTCGGACAGGCGTTCGTGTTCACCTCGGCGCTGGGGCTCGCCGCAGCAGGCGTGCTCGTCTTGTTTGCACCTCGAGTGGTCGAGATTCTTTTTGGGCGCGCCTATCAGCCCGCCGCAAGCGCGGTGGGCATCTTGGGGCTCGAATCCGCGGTGCTCGGCCTCGTGGGCCTTCTGACCTACTTCCACATCGCGCGGCGATCGCGGGTGGCCCTCCTGCCGTGGGCAGGCGGCGCGCTCGCTGCCGGAACGGTCGCACTCTTCCACGGAGGCCTCGTCTCCATCGCCATGGGGATGCTCGTCGTGGCCGCGGTCGTGCTCGCAGCAGAGCTCGCTCCAGCGCTCGGCGCGCTCGTACGTTCCGTTGCGAGCGAGAGAGCCGTCCCGGTGCCCGCAGCCCGTCTCTGCGAAGCTCCGACGCTCGACCTGACCGTCGTGGTGCCCTTCTACAACCCCGGGCCGCGCTTTGCGGCGCATCTCGGTCAGGTCGTCGACGCCCTCGAGGCAACCGGGGCAACGTTCGAAGTGCTCGCGGTGTCCGATGGGAGCACCGACGGAAGCCCCGCGCTCGCCGAAGGACTTCGCCCCGACGTCCTCCGAGTGATCAGCTTCGACGAGAACCAAGGCAAAGGTGCCGCACTGCGGGCGGGGTTCGACGCCGGGCACGGCCGCTGGCTCGGCTTCATCGACGGTGACGGTGACCTCCCCGGCGCGTTGCTCACGCGCTTCGTCGAGATGGTGATGACCGAGGAGCCCGATGTGCTGCTCGGGAGCAAGCGCCATCCGACATCGCGGGTCGAGTACCCGCCGTTGCGTCGGCTCTACTCGAGGGCCTACCAGCTGTTGAACTGGGCGCTCTTCAGCCTGCCGGTACGCGACACGCAGACGGGGGTCAAGTTCGTGCGGCGCGAGGTCCTCGCCGACGTCCTGCCGAGGATGCTCGAGAAGCGCTACGCGTTCGATCTCGAGCTCCTCGTCGTCGCGTCGCACCTGGGGTACCGGCGGTTCGTGGAGGCGCCGGTCACCGTCCTCGAGCGCTTCACGAGCACGATCTCGCTTCGCGCGGTGTGGCACATGCTGATCGACACCCTGGCCATCTTCTATCGCCTGCGCGTGCTCCACCACTACGGCGCAGGTGCTGCCCAGCTGCCCTTCCCGGTGTCGCCGGCACTGGCGGCGCCCGCGGGCGCCGGGCGGCAGGCGGACGCCGTGGGGACCGAGCGCGTGCACGAGGAGACCACGCCGCGCCTGCGGATCCTCATCTGCAACTGGAAGGACACCGCCCACCCGCGCGCGGGCGGTGCCGAGGTCTACACGGCGGCGCTCGCCGGAGAGTGGGTCCGTGAGGGTCATTCCGTCACGCTCTTCTGCGCGGCGGTACGCGGGCGCCCGGAAGTCGAAGACGTCGACGGCGTCCGAATCGTGCGACGCGGTGGCCGGTTCGGCGTCTACCGTGCCGCTCGCCGGTTCTTCGAGGAAGCCGGTGGCGCGTTCGATCTCGTCGTCGACGAGGTCAACACTCGCCCGTTCTTCTGTCCGCGGTTCGCTCGAGGCGTGCCGGTCGTGGCGCTCGTCCACCAGGTCTGCCGGGAGGTGTGGGACTGCGAGCTGCCCTGGCCGCTCTCCTGGCTCGGCAGGCGCGTCCTGGAGCCGCGCTGGCTGGCCACCTACCGCGACGTCCCCGTCGTCACGGTGTCCGAGTCGAGCAGATCGGCCCTCGAAGCTTACTACGGGTTGCGCCGTGTGACCGTGGTGTCGCCGGGACAGCTCTCCGCCCTCGTGCAGGCGCGCGAGGCACCCGCGGATCGGGAGCCCGTGCCCACCGTCGTCTTCGTCGGCAGGCTCTCGCGCAGCAAGCAGGCCGACCAGGCCCTCCGAGCCTTCGAGATCTACCGACGTCTCGCCCCCGAGGCGCAGATGTGGGTCATCGGCACCGGACCCGAGGAGTCGAGGCTGAAGCGCCTGGCATCACCGGGTGTCAGGTTCCTCGGCCGAGTGAGCGAGGAGGAGAAGCTCGACCGGCTGGCTCGAGCGGACGTCCTGGTCGCCACCTCGGTGCGCGAGGGCTGGGGCCTCGTCGTGAGCGAAGCCGCCGCGGTCGGCACGCCGACCGTGGCCTACGACGTCCCCGGACTGCGCGACTCGGTCGGCGCGTCCGGCGGCGTCCTCACCCCTGCG
>JAJYMD010000114.1 GCA_021787255.1 Actinomycetes bacterium
CAGCTGCAGGTCACCCGGCTCCAGGGTGGTCTCCAGGCACAGGTCCGGCCGGAGCGCCAGCTCGGCGACGCGCTCGATCGCACGCCGCTCGAGGTCCGACAGGGGCTCGACGCCGGGGAGCTGCTCGGCGGTCAGCATCGCCTTCTGGTTGTAGCGGACGCTGAGCCGCCTGTCCCGGTAGCTGAACACCGGGACGCGGTGGCGGGTGACGTCCTCGGCACCCGGCGGACCGTTCCCCCGGATGTTGTGGCGGAAGCCCCGGAACAGCGGCTCGAGGAGCTCGGGTGTCCGCTCCGCCAACTCGTCGAAGATGGAAGTGCCGCTGCAGATCCGCGTCGCCCCTCCCTGGCGCGCCTTGCGGACACAGAGCAACCCCACCACGTCGCCCGAGTCGCAGTGCGGGGTGAGCTCTGCGCTCGTCATGTACCCGCGCACCCCGGGGTCGTCGTAGCTCGATCCACGGTCCGTCACCGACTCGATCAGCGTCCCCTTGGTGTCCTGGTGCATCGGCGTGCCCAGATGGAGGAGGAGACCCATGACGAGGACCTTCTGCGCCTCGAAGTCGTAGCGGTCCACCGGGAGACCTCGCACCACGAAGAAGCCCAGTCCCTCCTCGAGCTCGCCCTGGATCCGCTCCAGGGACCGGGCGAGCAGCGGGAGCGGGAAGTCCGCCACGTCCCGGAGATCCTCCGCACGCGTGCCTCCCGACCGCACCGAACGCACCGCTTCGTCGATCTCGGCGAGCTGCTCCGGCCCCAGCCGCTCCGTGTACGAGCGCTCGTCACCGAGGGTGGCCGGTCGCCACGCGGAGACGCCCCCGACGGGGTGCGCCCACATCTGTTGGAGCGCCACGTCGACTCCCTTCTACGTCAGCCCGGCCCGTTCGCTGCGAACCGACGGGCCCCGACGAGACACCGAGCCGTCGTCCCCCCTTCAGATACCGGCCGTCTCGCGCCGGCACCCGACCTGACGAGATGCTGAGAACGGGCGGCGGCGGCCACGTGCGGGGGGGGTATCAGCCCAGGAGCGCCATCCTCTACATCGGTGGCATGGGCAAACGTGTCCCTCTGACGCCCTGCTGGAGGTGATCCGCATTGCAGCCTCGACGAACGGCAAATCGCCGCCGTGGCTCGCTCGGCCGCCCCCGGGAGCCCTCCGCCGCCCCCGAGGAGACTGCGAGCACGGCGTCGTTGCGATGGGAGGCCACGGAGGCCGAGCGGGCTGCGGCGCACGCGGTGAGGGGCGACTGGAGCATGGGCGCCGCTCTCGGGGTGCTGTCGCGGGCTCCGAGGCTCCTGCCGCATGTGGCGGCGCTCGGCCTGTGCGCCGCGGCGCGCGGTGTCTGGAACGACGTCGAGCTGAGCGTCCTCCTCGACAGCGAACGGGTCCGGCAGGCGCTGCCCGGGACCGTGAGAGGGGCCGCGTGGTCCCCGGAGGAAGCCTTCCTCGATGCGCTCCTCCCGTGCCTGGACCCCGCCTCGAGCGTGCTGGAGATCGGCTGCGGCGTCGGACGGATCGCCAGGCGGGTGGCGCCGAAGGTGCGCGAGCTGGTGTGCAGCGACGTCTCCCGCGTGATGATCGGCGAAGCCAGGACCAACCTGGCTGAGCACCCCAACGTCCGCTGCGTGGAGACGAGGGGCTACTGGCTGGAGAGCTTCCCGGACGCATCATTCGACCTCGTCTACTCCCACGCCGTCTTCTCGTTCTTCGACCTGCTGCCGATGGTCGCGATGCTGGACGCCACGCGACGGGTGCTGCGCGTCGGAGGCACGTGTGTCCTGGGGTTCCTCACGATGGACCGCCCCGAGTGGGCGAAGGAGCTCGTCGAGCTGGCCCGCGGCGGGTCGAGGTTCGGCACCTTCGGAGGCCGGTCGGTCCGTCGTTACACCGAGGCGCAGATCAGGGCCACCTGCGAGGCCGTCGGCATCGAGGTCGTCGACAGCGGCTACCGGGCAGGCGACGTGGCCGATCTCCGCCCGCATCTCATCGTCGTCGGGAAGGCGACGTGACCCCGCGCCGAGGATCCCTGCCCGGGCCCGTGAGACCTCGGGCACCGAAGTGACCGACCCGCCGGTCGTGCTCCTGGGCGGCACCGTCAACGCGCTCTGGGTGGCCAGGAGCATGGCGAGAGCCGGTATCGCGGTCCATGGCGTCGGAGAGGGCGTGTCACCCTTCCTGCTCCGCCACTCGCGCTACGTGAGCAGCGTCCTCGCCGTGCGTGACCCCTCGACGGCGCACGAGGAGTGGCTCGAGTGGCTCTCCTCGGGGCCCGCTGGGGCGGTGCTCCTTCCCTGCGGGGACCTCGGCGTCGAGTTCGTCGCCCTCCACCGGGAGGACCTGCTTCGCCTCGGCTACGCGCCAACCGAGGCCGACGACGAGATCTCCCTGGCGATGCTCGACAAGTCCCAGACCTACGCGTTGGCCGAGAAGATCGGCATCGAGGTGCCTCGCACCCTGACCGTGCGATCGGCGGACGACATCGCCGATGCGGCGCTCGACTTCAGCTTCCCGTGCGCGTTGAAGCCGGTGCACTCCCACCGGGCCAGCCGCAAGGTCGCGGCCAAGGCCTTCGTGGTGCACGGCGCCCGCGAGCTCGAGGAGCAGTGGAGGCGGATCGCGTCCCTGGGCATCGACGCGATCGTCACCGAGATCGTCCCGGGGCCCGAAGCCTCGTACTGCTCGTACTACAGCTACATCGACGAGCACGGCTCCCCGCTGGTGCACTTCACCAAGCGCAAGCCGCGGCAGTACCCGCGGGGGTTCG
>JAJYMD010000301.1 GCA_021787255.1 Actinomycetes bacterium
GCGATGGCGATCGGGGCCTTCCCGTTCGAGCGCGCGTCGCCGGCCTTTCTCGTGGTCCCCTCGGCGACCTGGTGCCGGGACGGCCGCGGCCGCGTCTGGCGGGTGGAGGTCCGCCAGCGCGCGCAGAGCGCGAAGAGCCAGGCCGGCCCCGCACGCCGGCCTGGCCGCCTCGAAGACGAGGCCCGGGGGACCACGGTGGGCGGAGCGGACCCGGGCGCCGCCGCTCGAGAACCCTGCGAGCTCGAGCAGGTCCCGGAGCCGGCTGGCTACCTCGACGCCGTCTCGCACGCGCTCGGCGACATCCGAGACGGCGTGCTGCGCAAGGTCGTCCTCGGCCGCATGGTGCGGCTCCAGCTCCCCGACTGGCCGGTGCCGTCCCGGCTGCTGCGCACGCTGTGGGACGACGACGACGTGTTCCTCGCGTTCTCCGTCCCGACCCCGACGGGCAGGCTGGTCGGCGCCTCCCCGGAGCTCGTGATCGCACGGCGTGGGAGGAACGTCACCTCCCACGCGTTCGCGGGAACCGTCGGGCTCCTGGACCCCGGCGCGAGCGGCGACGGCCAACGCCTGCTCGACTCGATGAAGGACCGAACCGAGCACGAGCTGGTCGTCGAGGAGATCGTCGGCGCGCTGGGACCCCGCTGCGCGGACCTGCAGGTCCCAGAGGAGCCCACGGTGGTTCGCCTGCGCTCCGACGCTCGGCTCGGGACGCTCATCCGCGGGACGCTCACGGCGAGGCCGTCTCCAGGCGGCACAGCGCTCACGCTGCTCGCGCTCCTGCATCCCACGCCGGCGGTCGGCGGCGTGCCGCGCGCCGCCGCGCTCGATCTGATCGCCGCGCTCGAGGCCGCGCCTCGCGGCTACTGGGCCGGCGCGGTCGGCTGGACGGACGGCGCGGGCGACGGGGAGTGGGTCCTCGGGATCCGCTCGGTCGAGCTCGAGGGGCGGCGCGCGCTCGTCCGGGCGGGCGCCGGGATCGTGGCGACCTCGGACCCTCGAGCCGAGCTCGCCGAGACGAACGTCAAGCTCCGTCCGGTGCTCGACGCGCTCTGGCCGGGAGCGTCCGCGCTGCTCTGAGCCCGAGCGCGGGCAGGGCAGGCAAGGCCAGCGGGCCGAGGCCCGGAGCGGTCGCGTCGATCAGCGGCACCTCCACGCCGAAGACGTTGCCCTCGTGGTCCGTGCGCGGCTGGACCCACGCCCGTCCGCCGAGCGCCTCGGCGATCGCTCGCACGATCGAGAGCCCGAGCCCCACACCCTCGCCCGTGCGGGCCCGGTCGCCGCGGTAGAAGCGGTCGAAGATCCGCGCACGCCGCTCGGCTGTGAGGCCCGGGCCCTCGTCGACGACGCGCAGGACGCCCATGCCGCCCGCCGCGGACACCTCCACCCGGACGGGAGTGCCGGGGGCCGTGTGCACGAGGGCGTTCTGGACGAGGTTGTGGGCGACTTGGGCGAGGCGGTCCCGGTCTCCCGCGACCGTCACCGGCTCGGGTGCGACCAGCTCGACGCGGCGGTCCGGATCGGCCAGCTGCGCGTCGTCGACCGCGTCCCGGCAGACCCTGCGCAGGTCCACCGGCGCGCGCTCGAGCGGGCGACCCTGGTCCAGGCGCGCGAGAAGGAGCAGATCGTCGACGAGCCCGCTCATCCTCGCAGCCTCGCGCTCCACGCGGCGCAGTGCCCTCGTGCGCTCCTGCTCGTCCGCGAAGACCCCCTTGCGCAGCAGCTCCGCGTACCCGCGGATCGAGGTGAGCGGGGTACGCAGCTCGTGGGACGCGTCCGCCACGAACTGGCGCAGACGGGCCTCGGACTCGGACTTCCCCGCGAAGGCGCTCTCGATCTGGGCAAGCATCGCGTTCAAGGCAGCGCCGAGGCGCCCGACCTCGGTCTCGGCGTCGGCCGGCTCGATGCGTCGGCCGAGGTCACCGCCCGAGGCGATCTCACCCGCCGTCTTCGCCATGTCGTCCAGCGGGCGAAGCCCCCGCCGAACGGTCCACAGCGCGAGCACGCAGAGCGCGAGCAGCACGGCCGCGGAGACGCCGATCACGATGCGGACGAGCGACGCCATGGTCGCGTCGGTCTGCTCGAGCGGCACGGCGACGATCACGGTGCCCTGCGGGACGCGCGACGCGTCCGCGCGGTAGGCGGTCCCGTCCGTTGCGGTGAGTGTGAAGTTGTAGGGGTTCGGGCGGTACGGACCCTGGACCGGACCGATGTCGTGGGAGATGCGGATCGAGCGGGGCACGACCGGACGGGGTGTGGGGCGGAGAGGGGTCCCTGGGGTGTGTGTCACGACCGACGGGCGTGTCACAACCACCCTGCCCGCGCGGTCGAGCACGATCACGTAGACCTCCGGTCCGAGCCGGTCGTCGATCGCCTCGGGCGTCGGCAGGTACCCGCGCCGGTGTGCGTAGCGCAGGTAACGGACCGCCTCGTGCCGGGCGACCGCGAGCTGGGAGTCCAGGCGGCCGTAGAGGAAGGAGCGAAGCGCCGTGTAGGTGACGATGTCCGAGACGCCCAAGCCGATGACCAGCAGCGCCGCCATCGCGAACGTCAGCCGACGCCGGAGGCGCACGTCGCCTCAGCTCTTCTTCACGCGCAGGCTGTAGCCCACGCCTCGTACGGTGTGGATCAGCGGCGGACCGCCGCCCTCGTCGAGCTTCTTGCGGATGTAGCTGATGTAGGTCTCGACGATGCTCGCGTCTCCCTCGAAGGAGTAGTCCCACACATGGTCGAGGATCTCGGACTTGGGCACCACCCGCCGGGGG
>JAJYMD010000019.1 GCA_021787255.1 Actinomycetes bacterium
GATCTCCTCGGACCTTTCGTGGACATGCTCCTCGGCGAAGGCCTTCGGGGCGTAGCTCGAGACGAAGAAGTCGATGTTCTCCGCCCCACATTCCTCTTTGGTCACGAGGAGCTTCGTGAGCGCGGCATCGCGGTGTCCTGCCAGGTCGACCCACTCGTACTCCTCGAGCTTGCGTACCAACTTGTGTCTAGGCATTCTTCCTTCTCTCCCTCGGGCTCCGCTGCGAACTGCGCGGCTCTACACTGCCGCTCGGTGCTGCGAGTGGCCGGACTGCCTGTCCGTACCCCTGTCCGTACCCCTGTCCGTACCCCGGCGGGTGGCTCGACCTGCAGCGATCACGGCCGGGTCCGCGGCCGCCGCCATCATTGCGCGCTGAGCCTTCGGCGCACCACGACCGTGCGCGCGTCGGTCATGTCCTGCACGGCGTAGCGCGGCCCCTCGAGCCCGTAGCCGCTGTCACGGCGGCCGCCGTAGGGCATCAGGTCCGCGTGGTAGCTCGACGTGTCGTTGACCATCACGCCTCCGACGTCGAGATGCTCGGCCGCCCAGAGTGCTCGGTCGATGTCCTTCGTGAAGATCCCCGCCTGCAGCCCGTAGCGAGTGGCGTTGGCCAGCTCGATCGCCGCGGCGAAGTCCGGGACGCCGCGCATCGCGACCACCGGTGCGAAGATCTCCTCGCTCATGATCTCGGAGTCCTCGGGGACGTCGGCGAGAAGCGTCGGCTCGAGCACCGACCCGCTGCCGTCGCCACCTGCGACCCGGCGGGCACCCGAGCGGAGCGCCTGGTCCACCATCCGTGCCGCTCGGGCCCGCTCGCCGCTCGAGATCATCGGCCCGACCTGCGTCCCTTGCTGATGGGGGTCGCCGACCTGCAAGGCCTTGACCCTCTCGGCGAGCATCTCTTCGAGCTCGTCTGCGACCGCGGCGACCACGAGCAGGCGCTGGACGGAGGTGCACACCTGGCCGGCCTTGCGGTAGCCGCCACGCACGATGAGATCGGCCGCGCTCGCGAGGTCGGCGTCCTCGCAGACGATGGTGGCGCAGTTGCCGCCGAGCTCCAGGTGGGTCTTCGCGATCCCGGAGCGTTGCTTCACGAGCAGCCCGACCTGCGTGGAGCCGGTGAAGGTGAAGTAGCGGACCCGGCGATCCTCGACGAGCGACTGTCCGGTCGTCGAGCCTGGACCGACGACGAGGCCGAGGTACTCACCTGGCAGCCCCGCATCGAGCAGCGCTTCGCAGAGGTGGATCGAAGACAGCGGCGTGGACGCCGCCGGCTTCAACACCACCGCGTTGCCGGCGGCGATCGCCGGCCCGATCTTGTGCGCGACGGTGTTCAGCGGCGCGTTGAAGGGCGCGATCGCCCCTACCACACCCACCGGGACGCGCATGGTGAAGCAGATCCGGTCTCCTGCGCCGGGTGCAGCACTGACTGGGACGACCTCGCCGGACAGGCGGAGCGCCTCTGCAGCGCACAAGGTGAGCGTCTCCATGGTGCGCTCCAGCTCGGTCTCGGCGTCCGCAAGGGTGAACCCGGTCTCTGCGACGTAGTCCTCGACCACCCGGGCGCGAGCAGCTGCCAGGTTCTGGGCCGCGCGGCTCAGAACGGCGCTTCGTTGCCGGGGGTCGAGCGGACCGTGTGCCACCGCGGCTGCTGCGACGTCGACAGCGTGCGCAACGTGATCAGGCGATGCGACTGCGACCTCGCTCACCGGCTCGCCGTCGTACTTGTCGCGCACGACGAGGCGGTCGCCGTCCTCCAACCATTTCCCTCCGATGAGCAAGCCGCTCGCTTTCGCCATGTCCTTCCTCGCTTTCGCCTCGCTTTCACGGACACGGCCTTTTGCTGTGTCGTTGCTGTGTCGCGAGGCGGAAATTCTTGGCAGCTGCGATCCTCGTCACGATCTTGACTTCGCCCGACCATGGTCACATACTGTCGTGGTGAGCGCAAGCCCATTGCGTGATACGCAACGATCTCCGACCCACGACGGACGTGCGCGAGACCTGCAGGCAGCCGCCGTCGGCCAACGCGGGGCAGCGATCATCACCGAGTACCTCATCGAAGAGGGCGTCCCCTTCGTGTTCACGCTCTGCGGCCATGGCAACGTCGGCATGCTCGATGCCCTCTTCGACCACCAGGACGAGATCTCGGTCGTCTCCGTGCACCACGAGGCAGCCGCCGGCTTCATGGCGGACGCGTACTTCAGAGTGGCGAAGAGGCCGGCGGCCACGCTGACGTCGTGCGGGCCGGGATCCGCCAATCTTCCGATCGCGATGGCGAACGCGCTGATGGACTCCTCTGCGTTTCTCGCCATCACGGGCAACGTGCCGTCGGTGCAGTTCAACCGAGCGGCGTTCCAGGAGTCCGGTTACCATTTCCAGGCCGACTTCCCCAGTGTGGTCAGGCCCTACGTCAAGCGTTCGTTCCAGGCGACGCGTGTAGAGCAGCTACCCGTGGCGCTCCGGGAGAGCTTCGTCGCGATGACGACGGGCGCACCGGGACCGGTGCACCTCGACGTTCCCCTGGACGTCTTCGTCGAAGAACTGTCCAGCGACTCTGCAAAGGACCTCTGGCACCCGACCGTCTCGCCGCGTGCCGCGGTGGCGGCCGAGGACCTCGCAGGCATCGTCGAGATTCTCCTCGACGCGTCGCGTCCGCTGCTCCTGGTGGGGAGGGCGGTCGAGGCCTGCGACGCGAGCAGCCTCGTCGCCGAGCTCGTCGCGGAGCTGGGGATCCCGGTCGCCTGGACCCCGGATGGGAAGGGATGTGCCGACCCCCGTCTCGAGACGAGCCTGGGGGAGACGGGCAGGAACGGGACGACCGCCGCCAACCGGGCCGCTGCGGCGGCCGACGTGATCATCGCGGTAGGGGCCAGCTTCGACGATCGAGCCACCAGCTCGTGGCTTCCTGGCGTCACCTTTTCCATCCCTCCGACCCACCTCGTGCAGGTGGCGCTGGACGCGAGGGAGCTCGGGCGCAATTTCCGGCCGTCCATCGGCGTCGTGGCGCACCCGGCGACCTTCTTGAGCCAGCTGCGCGAGGCGCTGCGCGCCGCGCAGGACCCCGGGCCGAGCGCGACGATCGCGAGCGGCACCGGCTCGGGCGCCCGCGGATCGACCGGGACCGTGGCGCGCCTGTTCACTGCGTGGGCACCATGGCGGCGACAGGTCGCAGTCTGGAAGGCCGAGTGGGAGGCCTATCTCCGCTCGGGCGGGGATCCCGGCGTCCAGCCGATCAGGCCGGCACGCCTGCTGTCCGAGCTGAGGAGGGCGCTTCCCGACGAGGGGATCCTCGTGTGCGACGTGGGGCTCCACCACAACTGGGTCGTCCAGCGCTGGCCAGCGCACCGGCCCGGCTCGCTCGTCCACAGCTGGGGGTTCGGCGCCATGGGCTTCGGTGTCGCCGGTGCCGTGGGCGCGAAACTGGCCGCGCCGACACGCCCGGTGGTCGCGATCGTCGGGGACGGCTGCTTCCTGATGGGCCCCGGGCCGGTCGCGACCGCCGTCGAGTACGGCATCCCCGTCGTGTGGGTGATCTGGAACAACCGGGGGTTCCTGTCGATCCGCGACATCCAGCGCGGCTATTTCGGCCCAGGTCGCACGCTCGCGACGGAGTTCTTGAAGCCCACAGGGGATCTCTACTCGGCCGACTACGGGGCGATGGCGCGCGCCATGGGCGCAGGGGCGACCACGGTCCAAGACCCCGGCGACCTTGGGGACGCGCTCTCCAGCGCGATCGCAGCGGAGCGACCCTGGGTGCTCGACGTCGCTGTTGCGCGCGACGAGGCGCCGTTCGCGAGCGGGAGCTGGGAGCTGCCGCCGCTCCCATACCCGGTTCCCTCGCCTCTCGCGTCGGCGTCGAGGCTGCCGGAGCCCTCCGGCGTCATGGCTCCGGAGCCCACGTCGAGACCTGTCCCGCGCGCAGAGAAGAGCGCGGGTTGACCACGAGCAAAGGGGTGAGCTGGGAAATGGACGGAACGACCGACGGGCACGCGACACCAGCGCGCATCGGCTGGGGGATCGTGGGGACGGGCGGCTGGGCGGACCACACGTTCGCCCCAGCCGTGCTGAACGGCGGGGGAGCGCTGATCGGTGCTGCAGGAAGCTCTCTCGAGAAGTCCGAGGCCTTCGCTGGACGCCACGCTGCACCACGGGCCTACCGCGACGTCGACGAGCTCCTCGCCGACGACGACGTGCAGGCCGTGTGGGTCGCTTCGCCGACGGACTTGCACTGCGACCATGCGCTTCGAGCGCTCGAGGCCGGCAAGCACGTGCTCGTCGAGAAGCCGATGGCGACGTCGCTCGCCGACGCGGAGCGCATGGCGTCGGCTGCGAAGCGGGCTCAGGTGACCACTGCTGTCGGCTTCCAGCACCGGTTCAACCCGTCGCATCGGCGTCTCGAGGAGCTCGCGTCCTCCGGCGAGCTCGGTGACCTCGTCTACGTCCGCCTCCAGCAGTTCATCAAGTCCGAGGGGCTCCCGACCGACTGGCGCAGGGACCCGGCGCGCAGCGGCGGCTGGGCGATCAACGATCTGGGCACTCACGTCCTCGACCTCCTGCGGTTCATCGTCGGCGACGTGGAAGCGATCGGCGGGGGCCTCGCCGCCGCACAGTTCGACCTCCCGGTGGACGACCTCGCGGTCGCGCTGCTGCGGTTCGAGAGCGCGAACGGCAAGCCGGCATTCGGCGTCGTCGAGGTGTCGACCACCGTGCCGGGTGGTGGGAGCGTCATGGAGCTCGACGGCACCCAGGGGGTCGCAACGCTGACCGGCAGCTGGCCGGGCGGGGGCACGCTGCGAGCACGCGGCACGGAGGTTGCCTACGAAGTCGTCGACACCTACGCAGCCCAGGTACGGGCCTTCGGCGCCTCGGTCTCCCAAGGGTCGAAGTACGTGGGCGCGAGCTGGGACGACGGGCTCGCAAATGTCCGGCTGGTCGAAGACCTGAACCGCCTGGCCGCGGTGCTCGTAGGGACGAGGGACCCCGCAGCGTGATCCGACGATCGCTTTACGAAGGTGCGGCCCGGCCAGCGGCGGTCGCAGCCATCATCTTCGTCCTCGGCGCGATCCTCTACCCGCGATCGCTCACGGTGTTCGATCTCAACGCCGTCGTGAGCAGCGCGACGCCCATCGTGCTCTTGGCGCTCGGCATGTCCTTCGTGCTGCTCGCAGGGGAGATCGACCTCTCCGTCGGCTCGACGATGTCCCTTACCTCGATCATGCTCGCCACCTGGATGGGAGGGCGGAGCGGCCGGGTGGCACCCACGATCCTCCTCGCTCTCGCCGTCTGCGCGGGCGTCGGTCTGGTGAACGGGCTCCTGACGGTCGTCGCACGCATCCCATCGTTCATCGTCACGCTCTCGACGCTCTTCGTGATCGCCGGGCTGAACCTGCTGTGGACCAACGGCTCACCGCCGAACAACCTCGCCCCCACATTCCCCACATTGGCGATCGCCTCGAAGTGGCTGCTCTCGACCGGGCTCGTCGTGATCGTGGTCGCGACGCTGCTCGCGACGGGCGTCTTGAACCGGACGACCTTCGGCGGTTCCTTGTACCTCATCGGAGCGAACCGCCGTGCAGCCCACAACACGGGGGTGTTCATCGGCCGCTCCGTGGTCGTGGCGTTCGTCGTGTCCTCGCTCTGCGCGGGGCTGGCTGGGGTGTACGCGACCTCCTACGCGGGCTCCGGGCAGACGTCGCTTGGCGCAGGCATGGAGCTCACCGCGATCGCGGCAGCGGTGATCGGGGGAGTGAGCCTGTTCGGCGGCAAGGGGACGGCCGCCGGCGCCTGCATGGGCGCGCTGATCCTCGCGCTCCTCTTCAATCTCCTACTGCTGGCCGGCGCGTCCTCGGACGTCCAGCCGGTGGTGACCGGGATCGTCCTTCTGCTGGGCTCCCTGGCGTACAACCGCGGAGCTGGGAGCGGAGGGGGTGCCAATTGGGTGAGGAGCCTGCAAGGCGCGGTCATGGCGGCGCTCAGGTCGAAGGGAGGTGCCGGCGCCGCCGGTGCCGGGAAGCGAGCGGCAGACCCAAGCGCGCACGTGCAGGAGGCGCCAAGTGGTCGTGGTCGGCAGGTGCCTGTCAGGTCCGGCCACACGAGCCCGCGCGACGTGCACCACCAGTCCGCCGTCGACCAGTCCGCTGTCGCGGTCAGGACTCCGCCCAGCGCAGGTTCCGTGTTGCAAACCAAATAGCTCGGTAGCTCGCACCAGCGAGATCGGCAGAAACAACAGAAGAAAGAGGGGAGATACAAGAAATGACACGATCAATCATGAGGGTCCGAAAAGGGTCCAAGTGGCGTCGCACGCCGAAGTGGGCGACGGCGCTCGCCGCGTTGCTCCTGGGCTTGGCGTGGGCAGGCGGCGGTGTGGCATCGGCGACGACGCACGGAGGGCACAAGGCCGCGCAGCCCAAGATCACACTTCCGAAGGAACCGTTCCTCGGCGTGACCGTCAACACGTCGAAGTTCAAGAAGAAGCCGCCGTACACGATCGCGTTCGCAGACGCGGGCCTCACAAACTCCTTCCTCGTGATGGAGTACGCGGAATTCAAGTGGGGCGTCGGTTCCGAGCATGGCCTGGTGAAGCCGATCTTCACGAACGCCGAGGCGACAGTGACAAAGCAGATCGGTGACATCGACAGCCTGCTCACCCAGCACGTGGACGCGATCATCCTGAACGCGACCGATGCCAGTGCCCTGTGCCCGTCGATCACAAAGGCAGAGTCCCAGGGCGTCCCCGTCTTCGTCGTCGAGCGTGCCGTCAATTGCTCGACGTACACGGAGTTCCTGAACGACCGGGACGACCAGGACGGCTATCTGCAGGGCGAGTTCGTCGCCAGCCGTTTGCACGGAAAGGGCAACGTCGTCGTGGTCGGCGGGCATCAGGGCAATGGCGCAACGGAGCAGGAAGTGGATGCAGGTGAGTCGGTGCTCAAGCACTATCCGGGGATCCACATCCTGACGACGATCTTCGCGACATACACACCGAGCAAGTGCGAGCAGGAGATGCGGCCGGTCCTGGCGCGCTACCCCTCCATCCAGGCGATCGAGTCGATCAGTGGCAACCAGGGCATCGGTTGCTACAACGCCGTCAAGCAGGCCGGGAGGGTGAGCCAGATCAAGGCGTGGACCGGTGACACAGCGAACGCATGGATGAAGGTGGTGGCGAGGACCCACATTGCGTCGGACTTCACGCCTATCCCGGTCAAGGTGGCGTACTACGCGGTCCGTCAGGCGGTGAAGGCCCTCGAAGGGAAGCCGATCCCGAAGGACTTCATCGTGCCGAAGCCGAACATCACGAGCGCGAACGTGCAGCACTTCGCGAGGATGAACTACCCGACAGGATGGTGGTACACGGGCGGCATGCCCTGCAGCTACACACCCTATTGCAAGAAGTGACCGACCTGCTGTACGACGTCGGCACCGGAGAGGCAGTCGCCCCTCCGGTGCCGACGGTGTCCGTCGAGCACGTGTGGAAGCGCTACGAGGCTGCCGACGTGCTGCGGGACGTGAGCGTCGAGTTCTACTCGGGCCAGGTCCACGCGATCGTCGGATAGAACGGAGCGGGCAAGAGCACCCTGGTGAAGATCGTGGCCGGAGAGACCCAGCCGACCCGCGGCCGGCTGCTCGTGCGTGGATCGCCGGTGCACCTTCGCTCGCCAGCAGACGGGGTCGCGCGCGGAATTGCCTGTGTGTACCAAGAGCTGACCCTCCTCGACAATCTGTCGGTTCCCGAGAACGTGCTGCTCGGCGTCGAGCCTCGGCGCAAGGGTGGTGTCCTGCGCCGAGAGGAGCTCGAGGCACGGGCTGCCGACCGGCTCGGGGCAGTGGGGCTCCAGGAGATAGGCAAGGAACGGATCGGCCAGCTTCCGGTCGGGGTCCAGAGCCTCATCGAGGTGGCGAAGTGGGGAGCCCGAGCGGCGAGCGTCCTGATCCTCGACGAACCGACGTCCGCGCTTCGTGCCCAGGAGTCCGAGCTCCTCTTCGACGCGGTCGAGACTCTGCGATCGCGCGGTGTGGCGCTGATCTACATCTCGCACCGGCTGGACGAGGTGGTGCGCCTGGCCGACGTGGTGACCGTGCTCCGGGACGGCGCGGTCGCGGGCGCGTTGAGGCGGGGGGAGATCGATGAGGAAGCCCTCATCGGGCTCATGGTCGGAGGGACGAGGAGAGCGCGCGGTCGTCGAGGAGCGAGAGCGGTCGACGCCCTCACGCGCCCTGCTGCGCTCAGCGTGGAGCGGCTGAGCGGAGAGCGGTTCTCCGACGTGTCGTTCTCCGTTCCACCCGGAACGATCCTCGGAATTGCCGGACAGGTGGGGAGCGGTGTGGAGGAGCTGGCGGAGACGATCGCAGGTTGGCGCAAGCCGACCGCCGGAGAGGTCCGCTGTCACGGCCGGCCCTGCCCCCCTGGCAGCGTCCGCAAGGCGCGGCAGCTGGGCCTGGTCTTCCTCCCGGCGGATCGCAAGGTGGACGGGCTCGCTCAGAACCGACCCGCCGGGGAGAACGTCGCCGCCGGCATACGGTCCAAGTCGGCTCGTTGGGGAGTCGTCTCTCCGGGCGCGCGGCGAGCCGCGGTCGAAGCCGCCGCCCGCAGCGCGCGGCTCGATCCCCAATTGCTCGGGCGTCCTACGCTGCGGATGAGCGGCGGCCAGCAGCAGAAGGTCTTGCTCGCGCAATGCCTCGCCGCCGAGCCGGACACCTTGGTGGTGGTGGAGCCCACCCGCGGTGTCGACGTCGCCGCACGCGAGGAGATCCACGCGTCGCTCCGAGACGCCTGCCGAGAGCGGAGCATGGCCGCGATCGTCGCGTCCTCCGACAGCTCGGAGCTGATCGACCTTTGCGACAAGATCGCAGTGATCCGCGCGGGCCACATCACCGAGCTCCTCGACGTGGACAAGATGACGAGGGAATCGCTGCTTGCAGCGATGTCGGGTCCCCTCGACGACCGCTCTACGGCTCGGCCCACTCCCTCCGGAGACGACGGGGCGACCGGCTCGAACGACCACCCGACTGATGGTCGATCAGAAATGGGCGCAATTCCGAGGCGGGTCAGCGCCGGCCCCGGTCTTCGCATCCCGGTCTCGGGCAACAGCGTGCTCGCGCTTCCGGCGCTCCTCGGAGCGCTCGCCCTTGCGACTGCTCTGTCGTTCGCTTCACGCTATTTCTTGACGGCGAGCAACCTCGGGAGCCTGGGTCGCGAGGTCGTCGTCCTTGGGCTCGCCAGTTTGGGAGAGATGCTGGTCATCCTCCTCGCCGGCATCGACCTGAGCGTCGGCGCGGTCATCACGCTGACCAATCTCGTCTCGAGCGCGCTGCTCATGCACATGAGCTCGGCGTTTGCGGTGCCGCTCAGCCTGTGCGTCGGCGCGGCAAGTGGGCTGCTCTGCGGCACGGGTGTCATCCTCGGGCTGCCAGCCTTCCTCGTCACCTATGCAGTCAGCCTCGTCGAAGGGGGCGTGGCGCTGATCTGGTTCTCTCGGAGCGTCGGTCCAGTGCCGAAGAGCTTCTGGCGGTTGGCCAGCGCGTCGGTCGGACGGGTGCCGGTCGCGACCATTGGCTTGCTCTGCGTGGTCGTCCTGCTCTTCGCGTTTCTCCGCTCGACTGCGGTCGGGCGGCATTGGTTCGCAGTTGGCCGAGACGTCGTCTCTTCCCGCCGAAGCGGGCTATCGGTGCGATGGATCGTGTTCATGCCATATCTGCTCAGCGGCATTCTTGCTGCATCAGCGGGGATATTCCTTACCGCCCGCGTCGGCGGGGGGCTCCCGGGATCAGGGACAAATGTGACGCTCGATGCGATCGCGGCGGTCATGCTCGGAGGCGCGAGCTTCTTCGGCGGGCGAATCAGCGTCGTAGGGACGATCCTCGGTGTCATCGTCCTGACTCTTGTCGACAATGGCCTCGATCTCCTGCACATCAACCCGTTCTTGAACGAGGTCGTGCTGGGCGTGATCGTGCTGCTGGTCGTGGGCAGCTGGTCGGTCGCGCGACGACCACGTCGTGGCGAACGGGTGATTTGACGTCCGGGTCGTTGGCCCGTGCTCTCGCAAGCCGCGCAAAGGAAGGAAGAAGGAACGCAACACATGAGTGAACGTGCTCGTGATCGTTACGATGTGGTCGTCGTGGGGGGCGGGAATGCTGCCCTGTGTGCCGCTCTGGCTGCGGCTGAGGCGGGCGCTTCCGTGCTCGTGCTGGAACGAGCACCCTACGAAGAGCGAGGTGGCAACTCGACCTTCACCGCCGGTGCGATGCGCTTTGCCTATCGGGGCGTGGAGGACATCCTCTCGCTCGTGCCGGACTTGTCCGCTGACCAGATAGCGAAGACGGAATTCGGCACCTACCCGGCAGAGCAGTTTCTGGATGACATGGGCAGAGTCACCGAGTACCGATGCGATCCGGACTTGGCGGAGATCCTCGTGAACCGGAGCTTCGAGACCATGCAGTGGATGGCGTCTCGAGGCGTGCGATTCGCGCCGATGTATGGTCGGCAGGCCTATAACATCGGTGGACGGTTCTCCTTCTGGGGTGGCCTCACTCTGGAAGCGGTGGGTGGCGGTCCCGGATTGGTGGACGCCCTGACGACCTCGGTGAACAAGGCTGGAGCCACCATTGAGTACGGGGCACGTGCCATCGACCTGATGACGCAAGGTCGCGTGGTGACCGGTGTGCGCTATTTCCAAGAGGACAAGGAAAGCACCGTGGTCGCCGGCGCAGTGGTCCTGGCGAGCGGTGGGTTCGAGGCCAATGTCGAATGGCGGACCAGGTACCTCGGCCCAGGCTGGGACCTCGCGAAGGTGCGCGGAACCCGGTTCAACACGGGTGACGGCATCAAGATGGCCCTCGAGGCGGGAGCGATGTCCTGGGGCAACTGGTCAGGAGCTCACGCAGTGGGGTGGGACCTGAACGCGCCTCCATTCGGGGACCTCGCGGTGGGCGACGCCTTCCAGAAGCACAGCTATCCGCTCTCCATCATGGTCAATGCGGAGGGGCGACGCTTCCTGGACGAAGGCGCCGACTTCCGGAACTACACGTATGCGAAGTACGGGAGGGTCATCCTGGCCCAGCCCCATCAGTTCGCGTGGCAGGTCTTCGACTCGAAGACGATCCCGCTGCTTCGGGACGAGTACCGGATCCGGCGAGTGACCAAGGTCAGCGCTTCGACGCTCGAGGAGCTGGCCCAGAAGCTCGAGGGAGTGGACTCGTCCCAGTTCCTCCGTACGGTCTCCGAGTACAACGCGGCGGTCATGACCGACGTACCCTTCAACCCGAACGTGAAGGATGGGCGGGGAACGAAGGGGCTCGCGATCGAGAAGTCCAATTGGGCGAACACGATCGACACCCCCCCATTCGAGGCGTACGCGGTGACGTGTGGCATCACGTTCACGTTTGGAGGCGTGCGGATCAACGAGTCCGCCCAGGTGATCGACACGGAAGGAGAGCCGATCCACGGACTGTACGCGGCAGGAGAGCTCGTCGGAGGGCTGTTCTATTTCAACTACCCGGGAGGGACCGGACTGATGAACGGATCAGTGTTCGGCCGGATCGCTGGCCGGAAGGCCGCCGAGAACCTGGGCGCGGCAGAAGCACGATCCGCCTGACGCGTGGGGTTGCCCGCGAGGCGGCCAGTGGATCGACCACGTACGAGAAGAGCGTTCGAGTAGCCAGCCGAGAGAAAGAGAGACCGAGGAAGGTGTCTTCGCCGAAGCAGAGCATATCCGAGCTGTCCGAAATGATGTGGAACGGCGAGCTCGATCTCGCTCATGATGCCCATCCCGTGCATTCACGCTTCCCCTGGGGAGAGGAGATCGCCGACGGCCTGCTCGTGTTCAAGGGTACCGCGAGCGCCAACACCATCGACACTGGGAACGGTCTCGTGATGCTCGATACCGGTGGGCAGCCGGACACCGAGGATCTGTACCGAGCCGTGCGCAAATGGCGAGCGCGGACGCCTCTCGTGTCGGCGGTGTTCTCGCACCATCATGTCGATCATGTGTTCGGAACGGGACCATTCGAGAGAGAAGCAACCGAGCGTGGCCTGTCGAGACCCGTCGTGTACGGGCACGCAGGCCTTCGCGGCAATTTCGATCGGTACCTTCGGACCCCGGGATGGAACGTCGCGATCAACATGCGGCAGTTCGGTCGAGGCGGCATCGAGTTCGCCATGCCCGATCACTTCCGGTATCCGGACGTGACGTATGAGCAGAAGCTCACGTTCAGCGTGGGGTCTCTCAGTTTCGAGTTGCACCACGCACGTGGTGAGACGGACGACGCGACGTGGACCTGGGTGCCCGAACGTCGCTTCCTGCACCCTGGCGACCTCTTCATCTGGGCCGTTCCGAACGCCGGTAACCCACAAAAGGTGCAGCGCTTCGTGGGTGAATGGGCGGTGGCACTGCGTGAAATGGCAGGGTTGGGAGCAGAGGTCCTGCTTCCGGGGCATGGTCTCCCCGTCATCGGAGCAGATCGGGTACGGGAAGCCCTGAGCGACACGGCCGAGTACCTGGAATCGATAGAAGCGCAGGTCCTGGCACAGATGGAGCTCGGTCTTGCGTTGGACGAGATCCTGCACAACGTGACGGTGCCGGCTCGTCTGCAGGACAAGCCATACCTGCAGGCGGTGTACGACCACCCGGAATTCCTCGTCCGCAACGTGTGGCGCCAGTTCGGCGGCTGGTACGACGGACAGCCGGATCACCTCCTGCCTGCTCCCCGAGCCGAGGAGGCGGCCGAGTGGATCCGCCTGGCTGGGGGAACGGCAGCCGTGCTGTCTCGCGCCGAGCAGCTGCTCGAAGGAGGCAACGCGCGCCTTGCCTGTCATCTCATAGAGCATGCCGTGGTCGCGGACCCGAAGTCGGACGCGGTGCACGAGTTGCGCGCACGGGTCTACCGAGCGCGAGCCGAAGGCGAATCGGCGTCGATGGCGCGCAACATCTTCGCCCACAGCGCACGCTCGAGCGAGGCGGGCGTGCGAGATCTCGCGGTCAAGAAGGAAGGCGGCGGGACGTGACATGGCTGTGGTGAAGCTGGAGGGGCGCGCCGCCAGCGACGGCACGGGCGGGCTGAGCACGGAGCTTGGCGCGTCGAGCGGGGAAAGACGGCGCAATTACCACTACGTGACGTACGTGGCCAGCTTTGGCTGTGGGATCGCAATCTGGTATGTGGCAGCCAAGCTTGCGAGGAGCAATCTGTTCCCGACACCGGGCCTGATCGTGCGGACCGCGAGCAGTCTCGCCTCGAAAGGTGTCTTGCTCTCGGACATCGGCATCAGCATGATGCGGGTAGGCGTGGGGTTCTTCGGCGGCGTCAGCGTTGCGGTTCCAGTGGGCCTTGCGATGGCTGAGAACCGCTGGATCCGCGGTGCGCTCGAGCCTTGGGTGCAGTTCTTTCGCGCGGTCCCACCGCTCGCGCTGATTCCCCTCGTCATCATCCTGCTCGGGATCGGAGAGCTCCCGAAGTTCATCGTGATCGGTCTGGCTGCGTTCCTGCCGACTACCGTTGCGGTCTATCAGGGCGTAACGGACGTCGACGTGAACCTGGTCAATGCGGCTCGAGTCCTGGGAGCGTCGCGACCGTCCCTCTTCGTACGTGTAGTGATCCCTGCGGCAAGCCCGATGATATTGACTGGGATGCGAATCGCGTTGGGAAACGCCTGGGCGACGCTGGTAGCGGCCGAGCTCATCGCCTCGACGTCCGGTCTGGGCTACATGGCGTCACAGGGCCAGGTCTATTTCGACGTTCCCGAGATCTATCTGGCCGTTGTGCTGATCGGGATCCTGGGTGTCGTGATGGACAGAATTCTGTATCTCACGCAACAACGCTTGACGTCTTGGCAGGATCGACGATGAACGGGCGGCGGAGGTCGCAGCGTACCTGTGTGGCGTCGAACGGCGGGTGCAAGGACGCGCCGGCGGGTCCGAGCCTCGGAACGATCCTCGAGTGACGGGGGAAAAGATGAACCTGAGCTTCCAGGAAGTGACCAAGGTGTACGACCGAAGAGGACAGAGAGTCGTCGCGGTCGATCGCGTGTCGTTCACCTGCGAGAGCGGTCACTTCACGACCGTCGTCGGCGCCAGCGGGTGCGGGAAGTCCACGCTGCTCAACATCGCCGCAGGGTTCCTCATGCCCGACGGGGGAGCGGTGACGCTGGGGGGTCGCCCTGTGCGAGCTCCGGGGCCGGAGCGTGGGATGGTGTTCCAGCACTACGCATTGTTCCCGTGGCTGACGGTTCGGGAGAACGTCGCGTTCGGGTTGCGCTACAAGGCGCTTGGGGCCGCGGAGCGACGCGACACCATCGAGCGCTGCCTGGAGCTCGTCGGGCTGGAGCGCTTCGGGAGTGCGCTTCCCAAGGAGCTCTCCGGTGGGATGAAGCAGCGTTGCGCGCTGGCTCGGGCGCTGGCAGTTCAGCCGCAAGTGCTGCTGATGGACGAACCGTTCGGGGCTCTCGACGCCCTGACGAGGGAGCGTCTGCAACAGGAGCTTCTTCGCATCGTCGATCAAGAAGGGCTCACCGTGTGCTTCGTGACTCACGACGTCGACGAGGCCGTGTACCTCGCGACGGACGTGGTCGTCATGGATGAGGCGACGAAGAGCATCCGGACGAGCATGGAGGTGGAGCTGCCGTGGCCGAGAGAACCCGCGGTTCGCCTGGAGAAGGATTTCGTAGAGCTGAAGGCGTCGCTGTGGTCGGAGCTGCACAGGAAGCCGGCATAGTTTCGATGGCGCAATGGGCGAATCGCAGTGGGCCAATTGGGAGATGACAGGAATGAAAGGAAGGTACGTCATGATGCAGGGTGCGGGCCGACGGATCGGCACTGGTGAGGGAGCAGGGATAGCAGGCGCGGGGAAGGCTGCGTGGCTGGGGAGCCGAACGCTCGCGCTCCTCGTGTCGGTGGCACTCGTGCTGGGCTCCCTTCTCTTCGGTGGCGTCGGGGATGCGGCTGCGAGCCAGCGCTCGGGGTCGTCCCAGCCGGTGTTGCGCATCGGGTACTTCCCCTCGCTCGCGGGAGGGGCCGTTCCAGCCATCGGGTCTCACTTCGGCTGGTTCAAGAAGCTGGGCTTGCAGGTGACGTTCGTGCCGTTCACTGCTGCACCGGCAGCGTCCGCGGCACTCGTGGGCGGGAGCATCGACATGACGTCCATTGGGATGAACGCGGCGATCAACGGTCTTGCGGGCTACGCGAGGATCGTGGGCTTGGACGATTATGACAATGACGATTTTCTTCTCTCCACGCCGGGTTCTGGCATTCAGAGCCTGTCCCAGCTTCGAGGCAAGAGCATTGGCTACACGGAGGGCACGAATGGGCAGATCGTGCTGCAACTCGCACTCGACAAGGCTCATCTCACCTTGAAGGACGTGAACGCCATCAATCTGGAGCCGACAGCCATCGTCTCGTCCTTCGATGCGGGGAAGATCGATGCGGCTTCGATCTATCTCCCCTTCGAGGCTGCCATCACGTCCGCGGTGTCCGGTACTCACGTGCTTGCCCGGGCCTCGACATTCCTGGGCCCCTCGGCGATCCCGCTCGTGTGGGTTGCGTCGAACCGGGCGCTGAGCAGCGAACAGCCGGAGATCGAGAAGTTCCTGCAAGTGCTCGCCATGGTGAGGAATTACCGAGCAACGCACTTGCGTGAGTCCGCTTCCATCGTGGCCCAGTTCACGCGCGCGCCATCGATCAAGCCATTTCTCGAGCAGATGTCCGCCGAGGGTTGGCCGAATTCGAAAGAGACGCTCGCGTTCTACAAGGCA
>JAJYMD010000223.1 GCA_021787255.1 Actinomycetes bacterium
CGATGTTGCGTGGCTGGGGGCGACCTGGCGGGGGCCGCTCCTGCTCAAGGGCGTGATGCGCGTTGGCGAGGCCAAGCGCGCCGTGGACGCGGGCGTCACGGCCATCTCGGTGTCGAACCACGGCGGCAACAACCTCGACGGGACGCCTGCGTCGATCCGAGCGCTCCCCGCGGTCGCCCGGGCGGTGGGCGACCAGGTCGAGGTGGTGCTCGACGGCGGGGTGCGGCGCGGTTCGGACGTCGTGAAGACCCTCGCCCTCGGCGCCCGTGCGGCGATGGTCGGCCGCGCGCCGCTGTGGGGTCTGGCCGCCAGCGGCCAGGCCGGCGTGGAGAACGTGCTCGACGTCCTGCGCTCGGGGATCGACTCGACGTTGCGGGCGATCGGTCGGTCGTCGGTGCACGAGCTGTGCGACGGAGACGTCGTCGTGCCTGCCGGCTTCGTGCGGCAGCTCGGTTGAGGTGGCCGGGCCGTGGCGGTGAGACCGGTCGCCGTGGTCACCGGTGCCGCGCGGGGGATCGGCGCGGCCACGGTCCGGGGGCTGGCGGCGCTGGGCTGGCGCGTCGTCGCCGTCGACCGGTGCGAGGACGACCCGGTCGTGCCGTACCGGCTGGCCTCCAGGGCGGAGCTCGAGGCCGTGGTGGAGGAGGCCGGGGACGACGTGGTCGCGGCGATCGCGGACGTGCGCGACCTCGAGGCGCTCGAAAGGATCGTCCTCGACGCCGAGGCGCGCTGGGGAGGGGTGGACGCCGCGGTCGCCGCCGCGGGCGTCGTCGCGGGCGGTGCGCCGGCCTGGGAGGTCCCCGTCGAGGTCGAGCGGGCCGTCCTCGACGTCGATCTCGGGGGCGTGCTCACGCTCGCACGTGTCGCGATCCCGGCGATGCTCCGGCGGCCGCAGCCGCGGCGGGGCCGGTTCCTCGCCGTGGGCTCCGCGGCGGACACGAGAGGGCTGCCGTCGCTCGCCGCCTACTGCGCGGCGAAGTCCGCGGTCGCGGGCTTCGTCCGCGCGCTCGCGGTGGAGCTCGGTGACCAGGGGATCACCGCCAACGCGGTCAGCCCGGGATCGACCGGGACGGCGGTCCTCGAGGCGTCGGCCGACCTCTACGGGCTTTCCTCGGCCGCCGTCTTCGCCGACCAGCAGCCGATCCGTCGCCTGCTCGCACCGGAGGAGATCGCGCGCGTGCTCGTCTTCCTTGCGGACGGGTGCTCGGGCGGCATCACCGGCGCGGTGGTGCGCGTCGACGGTGGGCTTTCGCTCTGAGCGCTCTGAGCCGCCCCCACCGGTCCGGGCGGCCGGCGGCGTCGGCGTCCTCGATCCCGCGGCGCTCGGCGTGCGGCCCGACGAGCCGTTCCCCCAAGGGGTACGAGTGGACCTCGCGCCGGACGTCCGCTGCCTGGCGCCGGGGGTCCTGTTCGGGGGGACGCCGCCGCGCGTGGTGCGTCTCGGCCGACGCGGCGCCGAGCTGCTGGGCGCGCTGGAGCGCGGGCCGGTCAACGGGACGGCGTCGGCCCGGCTCGTCCGCAGGCTGACCGACGTGGGCATCGCGATCCCGCGCCCGTGCGGAGCCGACGTCGCGCACGCAGCGACCCACGACGTGACGGTCGTCGTCCCGGTGCGCGATCGCCCCGCCGAGCTCGCCGGTTGCCTGGAATCGCTCGGGAGCCGCCACCGAGTCGTCGTCGTCGACGACGGGTCCCTCGACCCGGCCGCGGTGGCCGCGATCTGCCGTGAGCGCGGCGCAGACCTGGTCCGAAGGGAGGTGCCGGGGGGCCCCGCCGCGGCGCGCAACGCCGGGCTGCGCGCCGTCAGCTCCGAGCTGGTCGCGTTCGTCGACAGCGACTGCCTGCCGGGGCCTTGCTGGATCGAGGGGCTCTCAGCGCACTTCGTCGACCCGCTCGTCGCGGGCGCAGCTCCGCGCATCGTGCTGCCGGCCGGGTGGAGGGGCTCCTCGCTCATGGACCTGGGCCGCAGCGCTGCCCCCGTCCACCCCGCAAGCAGGGTCCCCTACGTCCCGGCGGCGGCCGTCGTGCTCCGGCGCGCCGCGCTGGGCGCAGGCTACGACGAGCGGCTCCGCTACGGCGAGGACGTGGACCTCGTGTGGCGCCTCGTCGAGGCCGGCTGGAGGATCCGCTACGTGCCCGACGTCGAGGTCGCGCACCGGGATCCTGTGGAGATCCTGCAGCGTCTCAGGCGACGCTTCTTCTACGGAACCTCGGTCGGTCCGCTCGCGCGGGCGCACCCGGGCACGCTCGGCCACCTCGTCGTGGGCGTCGGGCCCGCGTGCGCCGTCTGCTGCCTCCTCCTGGGCGCTCCGGGCCTCGCAGCGCTCGCATGGGCGGCCACGGCGGCGCACCTCGCCCGGCGTCTCCGCCCCTTTGGGACCAAGAGCCGCTTCGCCCTCGCGCTCTCGAGCGTCCAGGTGCTCCACGCGTGGGTCGGGCTCGGCAGGTGGTGCACCACCTTCGGCGTGCCGCTGCTGGGTGCCTCGGCGCTCGGGTGGCGCACGCGCCCGGCTCGCCGGGCACGTCGGGCGCTGGCGGTGCTCGTCGGCTCGGCGCTGCTCGCCAGACTCGTGGGCGAGCGCGGAGGGGACCGGCGCGTGGTGGTGGACGACTGCCTGGGCGGGCTCGCCTACGGCTGCGGGGTGGTGGCCGGCTGCGCGCGCGCCGGCGTCGTGGGCCCGTTGCTCCCGCGGATCGCCCGCCAGACCTTCTCCGGGGTGGCGGGCATGTCGAGGTGGCGCACGCCGAGGTGAGCGAGCGCGTCGACCACCGCGTTCTGGACCGCAGGCGTCGAGCCGATGGTGGCGGACTCCCCGATGCCCTTCACGCCGAGCTCGTTGCGCGGCGTCGGGGTCTCCATCGTCGCCGTCTCGAAGCTCGGGAGCTCCGTGGCGCTGACGAACAGGTAGTCCGCGAGGCTCGTGGTGAGGGGGTTGCCCAGCTCGTCGTAGCGGAACTCCTCCAGCAGCGCCTGCGCCGCCCCCTGGGCGAGCCCGCCGTGGACCTGTCCCTCGGCGAGCAGCGGGTTCACGATGCGGCCGGCGTCGTCGAGCGCGACCATGCGGCGCAGGGCGACGCGTCCGGTCTCGACGTCCACCTCCACCACCGCCAGGTGCGCCCCGAAGGGGAACGTCGGCCCGGGCGAGGGGTAGTCCACCTCGGAGAGCAGCGGCATGCCCTTCTCGATCGCCGCGGCCGCGAGCTCCCCCCAGCTGCGCCTCGAGGCGGGCGACCCCGCGACCTGCAGACCGGTGCCGTCCTGGGCGACGACGTCGTCCGCGGAGGCCTCGAGGAGCTGCGCGGCCAGCTCCTCGGCCGCATCGAGGACCTCGACCGCAGCCTTCCTCGCGGCCATGCCTCCCATCTGCAGCGAGCGCGAGCCGTAGGTGCCGACGCCGCGGGCGACGAGGTCGGTGTCGGAGTGGACGAACACGACGTCATCGAGCGGGACCCCGAGCTCGTCGGCGACGAGCATCGACCACGCGGTGTCGTGGCCCTGGCCGTGGGGAGAGGTCCCCGTCTTCACGACCACCTTGCCGTCGGGGCGCACCTCGACCGAGGAGAACTCGCTTCCCGGGACGCCGTTGGTGATCTCGACGTAGACCGACAGCCCGATGCCGAGCTGGACGGGCTCGCCCGACTCGCGTCGCGCCCGCTGTTCGGTGCGCAGCTCCTCGTAGCCCGCGACCTCGAGCAGCCTCGCCAGCGCGGCGTCGTAGTCGCCGATGTCGTACTCGGTGCCGGTGGCGTTGGTGTAGGGGAACGGGTCGGTCCCCCTCACGAGGTTGCGCCGGCGCACCTCCGCGGGGTCGATCCCGACCTCGGCCGCGAAGATGTCCATCGCCCTCTCGATGGCGGCGGTGGCCTCGGGCCGCCCGGCGCCGCGGTAGGCCACGACCGGCGTCGTGTTCGTGACGACGGAGGTGAAGTGGCACTCGGCCTTGTCGATCGCGTAGGTGCCGGTGAGCATCATGCGCGTGAACATCGGCAGGAAGGCGCCGAGGGCGGGGTAGGCGCCGGAGTCCTGGACGATCTCCAGGCGGTAGGCCAGGACGCGCCCGTCGCGCGACCCGCCGATCGTGACCTGCTGGAACTGCGCGCGTCCGTGACCGAGGCTCACCATGGACTCCGAGCGCGTCTCGACCCAGCGGACCGGACGCCCGAGCCGCCGCGCGATCGCGGCGACGAGGACCTCTTCTGGGTACGTCGCCGACTTCGAGCCGAAGCCGCCGCCGACGTCCGGCGAGACGACGTGCACCGCCGCGGTCTCCAAGCCGAGCTGGCGGGCGATCGCGTCCCGCAGCGCGAAGGGTGCCTGGCTCGAGGCGAAGACCGTGAGCCGTCCGTCGGCCTCGACGCGCGCGGCCGCCGCCCGTACCTCGAGCGGGCAGGGCGCGAGGCGCTGGTTCACGATGCGCTGGCTGACCACGACCTCGCAGCCCTCGAAGAGCGACTCGTCGCGCTCGAACGACGGCTCGAAGGCGACGTTGGTCCCCGCCTCGTCGAACAGCGCCACGGTCCCGCTGAGCGCCTCTTCGGGGTCGACCAGGGCCGGCAGCGGCTCGTAGTCGACCTCGATCAGCTCGAGGGCGTCGACCGCCTCGGCTAGGGTCTCTGCGACGACGGCGGCGACCAGGTCGCCGACGAAGCGGACCTTGCCGTCGCAGAGCAGCGGACGCGCCATGCGTGCATCGATCACGGGCAGCTCGGGGGCGAGCGGCGGGAGACCGAGGTCGGCACCGGTCAGGACCTCCACCACCCCTGGCGCGCCGGCCGCCGCCGAGACGTCGAGACGCCCGACACGTGCGTGGGCGAGCGGCGAGTGGAGGAAGCCGACCCAAAGCGCAGAAGGGAGGTCGAGGTCGGCGACGTAGGAGCCGCCGACGGTGAGGAACTTCGGGTCCTCCTTGCGGAGGACGCGGTTGCCGAGGATGCTCACAGCCTCTCCCGTGGTCGCGTGCCGGTGGCGCAGCTTACCGTTGCCGCTCGGCTCGGAGGAGGGGGGTTAACCTCGTGCCCCGTGGCCTTCCCCTCCGATCTCGAGATCGCACGCGGCGCCTGCTTGAAGCCGCTGCAGGAGATCGCGGCGACGATGGGGATCGGCGAGCACCTGCTGGAAGCCTACGGGCCTGCGGTCGCCAAGATCCGGCTCGAGGCGATCCAAGAGCTCGCCGACCGTCCGAAGGCGAAGTACGTCGTGGTGTCGGCCGTCACCCCGACGCCCCTCGGCGAGGGCAAGACGACCACCACCGTCGGCTTGGGCCAGGCGATGCGCCACATCGGCAAGCAGGCGACGGTCGCGATCCGCCAGCCGTCGATGGGCCCGACCTTCGGGATCAAAGGCGGGGCGGCGGGAGGCGGCTACAGCCAGGTCGTCCCGATGGAGCTCTTGAACCTCCACCTCACCGGCGACTTCCACGCGGTCACCGCCGCCCACAACCTCCTCTCTGCGATCGTCGACAACCACCTCTACCAGGGCAACGCGCTCGGGCTCTCCCTGGAGGACATCGTCTGGCGGCGAGTCCTGGACGTGAACGACCGTTCGCTTCGGAACGTCGTGATCGGCCTGGGCCCCCGCGAGGACGGCGTCACCCGCCAGGCCGGTTTCGACATCACCGCGGCCTCCGAGGTGATGGCGATCTTCGCCCTCGCCACGTCGCTTCAGGACCTGCGGGCCCGCCTCGGGCGGATCGTCGTCGGCTACACGGGCTCCGGCACCCCGGTCACCGCCGAGGAGCTGAGGGCCGCCGGCGCGATGGCCGTCTTGCTGCGCGACGCGCTCAAGCCGAACCTCCTGCAGACCTTGGAGCACACGCCCGTCCTGGTCCATGCAGGGCCCTTCGGGAACATCGCCCACGGCAACAGCTCGATCCTCGCCGACCGGATCGGCATCAGAGCCGGCGACTTCCTCGTGACCGAGGCCGGCTTCGGGGCGGACATGGGCGCGGAGCGGTTCTTCAACATCAAGTGCCGCACCTCGGGCCTCGCCCCGGACGCCGCCGTCGTCGTCGCGACCGTCCGGGCGCTGAAGGCCCACTCGGGCAACCACCGCATCGTGGCCGGGAGACCCCTCCCCGAGGCGCTCCTCGCCGAGAACCCCGACGAGGTGCACGAAGGCGGCGCGAACCTGCGCAAGCAGATCGAGAACATCCAGATCCACGGCGTGACCCCGGTCGTCGCCGTCAACGCCTTCCCGACCGACCATCCCTCCGAGTGGTCGGCCGTCGCGGAGATCGCGGCATCGATGGGGGTGAGGAGCGCCGTCTGCCACCACTTCACCGAGGGGGGCGCCGGCGCGGTCGAGCTGGCGGAGGCCGTCGTGGAGGCGGCCGAGGAGCCCTCCCGGTTCCAGATGCTCTACCCCGACGACATGGCGCTGCGTGACAAGATCTACACGGTCGCGACCAAGGTGTACGGCGCAAAGGACGTGTCGTACTCGCCCGACGCCGCACGCGCGCTCGACCGCTACGAGTCGGCCGGGTTCGGGCACCTTGCCGTGTGCATCGCGAAGACCCATCTTTCGATCTCCTCGGACCCCGCCCTGAAGGGCGCCCCGACGGGGTGGACCCTTCCGGTCCGAGACGTGCGCGCTTCGGTCGGCGCGGGCTTCGTGTACCCGATCTGCGGGGAGATCCGCACCATGCCCGGGCTCGGGAGCAACCCCGCCGCGTTCTCGATCGACCTCGACGCCGACGGCGAGATCGTCGGGCTGTCCTAGCCCGTCCTGCTTCGGCGGCCTCGCGTGACGGCGCTCATCCTCGACGGGCGGTCTCGCAGAGACGAGATCCTCGAGTCCCTGCGCGCCGAGCTGGAAGCTTCCGGCCGGCCACAGGTCAGCTTCGCCACGGTCCTGGTCGGCGACGACGAGGCGAGCATGCGCTACGTGGCGCTGAAGCACAGGGCCGCCGAGCAGGTCGGCATCCGCGTGCGAGCCGTCCGGCTCCCCCGTTCGGCACCCCAGGCGCATGTCGAAGAGGCGCTCCTCGCCCTGTCCTCCGACCCGTCTGTGCACGGCATCCTGCTGCAGCTGCCGCTCCCGGCGGGCCTCGACGAGGCGGCCGCCGCCTCCTGCATCGATCCCCGCAAGGACGTCGACGGGATGACCGCCTTCTCGCTGGGCCGGCTCGTGCAAGGCCGTGGCGCCCATCGGCCGTGCACGGCCGCCGGGGTGCTGGACCTGCTCCGCCGCCACGGCATCGACCTCTCGGGACGCCGCGCCGTCGTCGTCGGGCGGGGGTCGCTCGTCGCCATCCCCCTGGCGCTCATGCTGGCGGGCGCACAGAGCGCGGGCGGTGAGGGGTGCGCGGCGGTCACGGTGACCGACGCCGACGCGCCCGACCTGGCCGAGGTGTGCCGCGCCGCAGATCTCGTCGTGTCCGACGTCGGCCGCCCCCGCCTGGTGCGGGCGGAGTGGATCAAGCCCGGTGCGACCGTCGCGGACGTCGGGGTGTCCTTCGTGGATGGCAAGCTCGTCGGCGACGTGGACCCGAAGGTGGCCGAGGTCGCCGGGGCGCTCGTGCCGAACCCCGGCGGGGCGGGTCCGATGACCGTCGCCCTGCTCCTGCGCAACACCCTGGACGCCGCGAGGTCGGCGGGCGTGCTCGGCGAGGCGCAGGAGAGGTAGGGGAGAGGCAGAGGCGAGGCCGAGGAAAGGGAGAGGCAGAGGAGATGGAAGCGACGGTCATCGACGGGACGGCGGTCTCGCACGCGCTGCGGGCCAGGTTGCTCGGCGAGCTGGCCGCGGTGCGCGCCTCGGAGGTGGAGCCGGGGCTGGCGAGCGTGGTGGTGGGCGACGACTACGCCGCGCACGCCTATGAGCGCCGGCTTCGCCGCCTTGCAGGAGCCCTGGGCCTTCGGTTCCAGCCCGAGCGGCTACCTGCCGACGCGGAGCTCGCCGAGGTGCTCGCCACCGTCGGAAAGCTGAACGCCGACCCGAGGATCAGCGGGATCCTCGTCCTGCGCCCCCTGCCCGCCCACCTCTCGGAGCTGGAGCTGTACCGCACGCTCGACCCGCTGAAGGACGTCGAGGCGGTCCACCCCGCCAACGCCGGCTTGATGGCGCGCGGCACGCCGCGGTTCGTGCCCTCCACGCCCGCCAGCTGCTTCTGGCTTCTCGACGACTACTTCGGCCGCACCGGGCGCGACCCGAGGACCGCTCTCGAGGGCAGGACGGTGGTCGTCGTCGGCAGGAGCCACAACGTCGGCAAGCCTGCGGTCTGGCTCGCCTTGGACCGCGGGGCGATCGTCGTGAGCTGCGATGAGCACGCCTCTCGGGCAGGGAGGCTGGCCGAGTTCACCCGCCAGGCGGACGTGCTGATCGTGGCGGCCGGCTCTCCTGGGCTCGTCACCGGCGACATGGTGAAGGACGGCGTGATCGCGATCGACGTGGGCATCAACCCGGTGGTGGCGGAGAGCGGGCGGGTGCACCTCGTCGGCGACCTCGACTTCGACAGCGTGGCCGGGCGCGCGGAGGCGCTCACCCCGGTCCCCGGCGGGGTCGGGCCCGTCACCGACGTCTGGCTGGTGCGCAACGCGGTCCTCGCGTCGGTCGTCCAGCACACGACGCTGGCCATCGGGCCCTGGCCGACCGACTGATCGGCCGCGGACGCCACCCTGGGCGGTGCGCGACGTCTGGGCGGCGCGCGACGTCTGGGCGGTGCGCTACCCCTGGGCGGCGAGCTGGCGGTCCAGGTCCCCGAGCACCCTGTAGCAGCCGAGGACCTGGGCGATGCTGGCGTTCGGCTCCCGCCCCTCGGTGACGGCTGCGACGAACTCGCGGTCTTGCAGCTCGATCCCGTTCGTGGAGACGTCCACCTTCGAGACGTCGATCGGGTGCTCGTAGCCGTCGACGAGGTCGTCGTAGCGGGCGATGTAGGTCCCGTGATCGCAGATGTAGCGAAAGAAGCTCCCGAGCGGCCCGTCATTGTTGAAGCTGAGCGAGAGCGTGCAGATCTTGCCGCCCGCAGTGCGCAGCTGGATCGACATGTCCATCGCGATCCCGAGCTCCGGGTGGATCGGGCCCTGGACGGCGTTCGCGACCGTGACCTCCTCACCGGTCTGGTACTGGAAGAGGTCGACCGTGTGCGCCGCGTGGTGCCAGAGCAAATGGTCGGTCCAGCTTCGGGGCTGGCCGAGGGCGTTCATGTTGGTCCGGCGGAAGAAGTAGGTCTGCACGTCCATCTGCTGGATCGTGAGCTCGCCAGCCTGGATGCGCTTGTGGATCCACTGGTGGGACGGGTTGAAGCGACGGGTGTGGCCGGCCATGCACACGAGCCCCGTCTCGCGCTGGACCCGGTCGATCTCGGCGGCGCCCTGCCAGCTGTCGGCGACCGGGATCTCCACCTCGACGTGCTTGCCGGCGCGCATCGCGGCGATCGCCTGGGCGGCGTGCAGCTGGGTCGGGGTGCACAGGATCACCGCGTCGACGTCGTCACGCCCGAGGGACTCGGCGAGGTCCGTCGTCGCATGGCCGATGCCGTAGCGTTCCGCGACCTGCTTCGTGGGCTCGGCGCGGCGGCCGACGATCGAGGTCACCTCGACCCCGTCGATGCAGGCGAGGGCGTCGAGATGCTTGATGCCGAAGGCGCCGGCACCGGCGAGGGCGATGCGCACGGGGTCTCCTCAGCTGGTCGGCTCGAGCACGATGTGGCCGAGCGCGGTGTTCGACGCGGGGACGTGGTAGAAGCGGTAGAGCTCGCGGACGTGCTCGCCAAGCGCCCCGCGCATCACGAGCCACATCACGAGCTCGATGGCCTCGGACCCGGCCTCCCGCACGTATGTGATGTGGGGCATCTTTCGCAGCGCCTCGGGGTCCGCGGTGAGCCGGTCGAGGAAGGCGGTGTCGAATGCCGTGTTGATCAGGCCGGCCCTCGGCCCTTGGAGCTGGTGGCTCATCCCGCCGGTGCCCCAGACCTGGACCTTCAGGTCTTCGGGGTAGCTCTCGACGGCACGGCGGATCGCCTGGCCGAGGAGGAAGCAGCGGTTGCCGGTGGGCGGCGGGTACTGCACGACGTTCACCGGGAGCGGGATGATCTTCGTCGGCCATGCTGCGGGCTGGCCGAACATGAGCGTGAGCGGCACCGTGAGCCCGTGATCGACGTCCAGCTTGTTGATGATCGTCATGTCGAACTCGTCGAGGATGGTCGACTGGGCGATGTGCCAGGCGAGGTCGGCGTGACCCTCGACGGCCGGCACCGGGCGCGGCCCGTAGCCTTCGTCGGCGATCTCGAAGCGGTCCGCGCAGCCGATGGCGAAGGTCGGGATCAGCTCGAGGGAGAAGGCCGAGGCGTGGTCGTTGTAGACGAGGATGACGACGTCGGGCATGTGGTCGGCGATCCACTTCTTCGACCAGTCGAAGCCGGCGAAGACCGGCCGCCAGTAGTCGTCGTCTGCGCGCCCTTGGTCCCAGGCCGCCGCGATCGCGGGGACGTGGCTGCAGGCGACGCCGGCGGTGATCCTCGCCATGTCAGCGGCCCTCTTTGATCGAGCGCGCGCCCTCGATCGAGCGGCCCCCGTGCAGCATCATCGCGGCGTACTCCTCCTGGGTCATCCCGGTCATGGTGGCCGCCGCGTACTGGTAGCTCTTCCCGTCGGTCGCGAAGATCTTCGCCAGGAAGTAGATGTTGCCTCCTTCGGCGAGCGCGGCGTTGTAGTCGCGGCGCAGCACCGCCTGCTTCTGCGCCTCGGTCATCGGCCACTCGTCGAGGTAGGCGCGCTCGTCCGCCTTGAAGCGCTCACGGTTCTCCGGCTTCATGAGGCTCATGCAGAACTGGTTGAGCCAATAGCCCTTCCGGGAGCGCTGGGCGGTGAACAGGGTCGTCCCGGGGATGTCGTCGAACTCGGAGAGGTCGATCGGTTGGGTCGCCTCGGTCGGTTTGGTCGGCTCGGTCGGTTTGGTCGGTTTGGTCGGCTCGGTCGCCTCGGTCGGCTCGGTCACGGGCGGTCTCCCCAGTACAGGCGCATCGGGTTGTCCACGAGCAGCTTCCTTTGCAGCTCGTCGCTCGTGGCGATCGTCGGCACGTAGTCGACGAGCTTGCCATCGTCGGGCATGTGGTCCTTCAAGTTCGGGTGCGGCCAGTCGGTCCCGAAGAGCACTCGATCGGGGAACGACTCGACCACGCGGCGGTGGAAGGGCACCACGTCGTCGTAGCCGGGCGGGCCCGAGATGCTCAGCCGCTCCGCGCCGCTCACCTTCGCCCAGAACTGCGGGTGCTCGGCCATCAGGCGCAGGAAGAGGCCGAACTCCGGCCCGTCCACCGGCTTGCGGACGTCGGGCCGTCCCGTGTGGTCGACGACCACCTGGGTCGGCAAGGAGGTGAAGAAGTCCCATCGCTCGGCGAGGTCCTGCGCCTCGAAGTAGACGACCACGTGCCAGCCGAGCGGCGCGATCCGATCGACGATCGAATGGTAGTACGCGTCGGGCTTCGGGTCGGCCAAGCGGCGGACGAAGTTGAACCGGACGCCGCGCACCCCGGCTTCGTCCAGCTCGGCCAGCTCGGCGTCGCTCACCTGGGGACGGACCACGGCGATCCCGCGTGCGAGTCCTTGCGAAGCCGCGAGCGCGTCCACCAGCGCGCGGTTGTCCGCGCCGTGGCAGGTCGCCTGGACGATCACGTTGCGCTCGAAGCCGAGCAGGTCTCGAAGCGCGAAGAGCTGCTCCTTGGTGGCGTCGCAGGGCGTGTACTTGCGCTCGGGCGCGTACGGGAACACGTCGCCAGGACCGAAGACGTGGCAGTGGGCGTCGACCGCGCCGGGGGGCAGGCGATAGGCGGGCTTCGAGGGGTGGGGGTCGAAGCAGAGCCAGTCCGGGTCCATCTGGAAGGCACCCACGTCAGCGTCCCTGCGCCTTCAAGATCGCGTCGAGGCGCGGGTACACGCGTCGAGCGTTCTCCGAGAGCACCCGCGATCTGTCCTCCTCGGAGAGCCCGCTGGCCTCGACATAGCGCCGGGTGTCGTCGAAGTGGTGGCCGGTCTCGGGGTCGACGCCCCTGACCGCGCCGATCATCTCCGAGCCGAACAGGATGTTCCCGGGGTCGATCACCTTGAACAGCAGGTCGATCCCCGGCTGGTGGTAGACGCAGGTGTCGAAGAAGACGTTGCGCATCACGTGCTCGGCGAGCGGCGGGCGCTTCAGCATGTCGGCGAGGCCCCGGTAGCGGCCCCAGTGGTAGGGGACGGCCCCGCCGCCGTGGGGGATGACGAAGCGGAGCTCGGGGAAGTCGGCGAACAGGTCGCCTTGGACGAGCTGCATGAAGACGGTGGTGTCCGCGTTCAGGTAGTGGGCTCCGGTCGTGTGGAAGCTCGGGTTGCAGCTCGCCGAGACGTGGATCATCGCCGGGACGTCGAGCTCGACCATCTTCTCGTAGAAGGGGTACCAGGCCTTGTCGGTGAGGGGCGGGGAGGTCCAGTGGCCGCCGCTCGGGTCCGGGTTCAGGTTGCAGCCGACGAAGCCGAGCTCGGTGACGCAGCGCTCCAGTTCCGCGATCGAGCCGGTGATGGGGGCACCGGGCGACTGGGGGAGCTGGCAGACCCCGACGTAGGTCTCTGGGTAGAGGTCCACCACCCGCTTGATCAGGTCGTTGCACGCCCGCGACCACGCGAGGCTCACGCGCTCGTCGCCGACGTGGTGGCCCATCGCGGAGGCCCTCGGGGAGAAGATGGTCAGGTCGGTCCCGCGCTCGCGGACCAGGCGGAGCTGGTTGGTCTCGAGCGACTCGCGGATCTCCTCGTCGGGGATGGCGGGGTAGGGCGGAGGGGATCCTCCGGCGTCGAAGGCCGCCTTCTGGGCTTCCCGCCAGCGGTCGTGCTGCTCGGGCGCGGTCGTGTAGTGCCCGTGACAGTCGATGATCACCGTGCCCTCACCCCCGTCACCTCGTCACCTCCGGCACCTTCCACACCGACGCGGGCACGAAGACCTCCCCGCGCATCAGCAGCCGCGCGGTGCGCAGCAGGGCTGCCCGGTTGACCGTGACGGCGTCGCCCTCCACGTCCACGTCCATCGAGACCGTGAAGACCCCGCTCGGGTGCTCGACGTCGAGGTCCACCAGCCCGCTGGTGCGCTCGAGCGTCGCGACCTCCGCCGCCACGGAGCCGGGGACCAGGCAAGCCGTCGCGACGGAGACGGCACCGAAGACGCCGATGGCCTCGTGGACCCGGTGAGGGATGAAGCTGCGGGTCGCGACCGCCCCGCCGTGCTCGGCGGGGGCGAGCAGGCTCACCTTGGGGACGGTCTTGTGAGAGACGTCGCCGAGGTGCATCAGCGGGCCGGCGGCGAGCCGGATGGCCTCGACCTTTGCCCGCAGCGTGTCGTTGGCCTCGAGCTCGGCCGGGCGCTCGGAGCCGCTCAGTCCAAGGTCGGACGCCTTGACGCAGACGACCGGCATGCCGTTGTCGATGCAGGTGACCCGCACGCCCTCGACCACGTCGACCGGGCTCTTCGTCGGCAGCAGCGCTCCGCACGAGGAGCCGGCGACGTCCAGGAAGTCGATGGGGATCGGGGCGTGGGTGCCGGGCACCCCGTCGATCCTGGCGCTTCCCTCGTAGGTGACCGCGCCGTCCGGCGTGGGAACGTGCGCCACGGCCAGGCTCTGGGTGTTCTCCATCCAGATCCGCACAGGGGTGACCGGTCCCGTGGCGGGAACCAGACCCTCCTCGATGGCAAAGGGCCCGACCCCCGCCAGGATGTTCCCGCAGTTCTGGTTGTCGGAGACCTCGGGCCGGTCCGGCCACACCTGGAGGAAGAGATAGTCGACGTCCGCGTCGTCGCGTGCCGAGGGCGCGATCACTGCGACCTTGGAGGTGAGGGGATGGGCTCCGCCCATCCCGTCGATCTCCCGAGGATCGGGTGAGCCCATGGCCGCGAGCAGCACGGCGTCGCGCAGCGTCCGGTCTCGAGGCAGGTCGCGGGCGTGGAAGTAGAGGCCCTTCGACGTCCCGCCCCGCAGCACCGAGCAACGGATCGCCGTCTGGCTCATCGAAGCTCCGCCGACTCGACGTAGGTGAGGCCGCGCTGGGCGAGCTTCTCTCGCATCGAGTAGAGGTCGAGCCCGAGCTCGCCCTTGGCGAGCAGCGCCCGACGCTCGGCCTCGCTCGCTTCGCGCGCCCGGGAGCGCTCCAGCACCGATGCCGCCTCTTCCCGGCGGACCACCACGACCCCGTCGTCGTCGGCGAGGATGACGTCGCCGGGCCGGACGTAGGCGCCGGCGCAGACGATCGGCGTCTGGACGTTGGCGACCGTCTCCTTCACGGTTCCCTGAGCGGAGACGGCCCGGGACCACACCGGGAAGCGCATCTCGGTGAGGACCGCGACGTCGCGCACGCCCGCGTCGATGACGAGTCCCCGGACGCCGTGGGCGACGAGGCTCGTCGCGAGGAGCTCGCCGAAGTAGCCGTCCTCGCAGGGGCTGGTCGGGGCGACGACGAGGACGTCACCGGGCTTGGCCTGCTCGACCGCCACGTGGATCATCCAATTGTCGCCGGGCGCGCCCTCGACGGTGAGCGCGTTGCCCGCCACCTTGATCGGCCGGTAGATCGGGCGCAGGCAGGAGGCCAGCAGCCCGGTGCGCCCCTGGGCTTCGTGCACCGTGGCGACGCCGAGCTCGCCGAGCGCGTCGATCACGTCGAGGTCGGTGCGTGCGACGTTCTTGACCACGACGGCCATGTTCACACCCCTCTTGTTCTTCTTGTCTTCTTCTCGAGCCTTCGTCCCGAGCTTGGGCTGTCCCCGGCCCCGATGGCGCTGGTGGGGCACGTCGCCTCGATGGGCTCGGCGGTCTCGGTCATGGTAACGCCACGACGTCGCCGTCAGCCCGAGCCCACAGGCGCAGGCTTGTAGGCTGCGCGCTGCCTGGCGCTCCCCGCCTGTGCCCAGCCGAGCCGGAGGGTGGCATGCAGCTCAGCCACCCGCCGCAGTCTCGTCACCGGCGAGCCATCGTGCCCCTCGCGCGTAGAGCTCCTCGACCGCCGGGCCGGTGAGCCCGGGCATGTCGGGCTTGACCGTGTAGCCGATCCTGGTCTGCAGGTAGGCGAGGTGGCGGTAGCCCGCAGGGAAGCTCTCGAGGAGCCCGCGGTCGAGCTCGAGGCGCGCCGACGGATCGACCGGGTCGATCCTGTCCTTCTCGTAGATGGGCTGTCGTTCCACAAGGCCCCAACGATCCTCCCGGACGGCGAAGAAGTCGTAGAAGCGACCGGTGCAGACGACGTCGCACCACACGTCCTCGACGAGGGCGCGCTGGGAGATCGTCATCTTGGTCTGGGCGACGGCGTGCTCACCGGCGACGTCGACGGTGGTGCCGCCGAGGAAGTGCAGGATGCGCACGCCCCGAGCGGCACCCTCCCGGCTCGTCGCGATGAAGTCGTCGACCGAACCCTGGAACCACGTGGCGTTCATGCGGCCCGGCTGGTGCCAGACCTTCCTGAAGCGGTCCCAGTTCATCGCGTCGCGCCAGATCGCCCACTCCTCGACGAGGTCCCGGATGACGGCGCGCTCGGCGCAGGGCTGTACGTGGCCTCCTCGTCCACACCTTGTCCATGCCACGTCCATGCCCATGCCCATGTCCATGCTGTGCCTGTGCCTGTGCCTGTGCCCGGCCGCTGCGCTATGACAGCGGCGGCTTGAAGCCCTTCGGCGGGCCGATCCATGTGCCGAGAGGCGTCATCACTGTGGGTGCGGTGTTCTGGAAGAAGCGGTCC
>JAJYMD010000072.1 GCA_021787255.1 Actinomycetes bacterium
GTACGTCGGCGCCCCGCCGATGGCGCGCAGGGTGGCGTCGAGGCAGGCGAGCAGCGACCCGAGCGTGCGGTCCCAGGTGGGGATGACGACCCGGAACCGGCTCCATGGGCATGATCACCTGAACTGGCCCCACTTTGGGGCCTCGTGATCACCAGAACAGGCCCCACCCCCGACCCCATCGCTGACCCGTACGCTCGCTGACTGTCGAAGGTCCGCAGCGTTCGGGAGAGGGAGTTGTCGAGGGTGGAGCAGTTCGAGCGTATCCGCCGGGAGCACCGGGAGGAAGGGGTGTCGATCCGCGAGCTGGCGCGCCGCCACAACGTGCACCGGCGCGTGGTCCGGCAGGCCCTCGCCTCGGCGGTCCCGCCGCCGAGGCAGTCGTACCCGCGGACCCAGCCGGCCGTCGGCCCGCACGCCGCCACGATCGCGCGCTGGCTGACCGAGGACCAGGCGGCGCACCGCAAGCAGCGCCACACGGCACGCCGGATCTGGGAGCGCCTCCTCGACGAGGAGGGTGCGACCGTGTCCGAGCCGACGGTCCGCCGCTACGTCCGCAGCTGCCGCCGCGAGCTCGGTCTCGACCGCATCGACGTCGCGATCGTCGCCGTCCACCACCCCGGTGACGAGGCGCAGGTCGACTTCGGCCTGGCTGACGTGTTCATCGGCGGCGAGCGCACCCAGGTGGCGGTGTTCGAGCTGCGCCTCTCCCATTCGGGGGCCGCGGTCCACGTCGCCTTCGGCTCCGAGGGTCAGGAGGCGTTCCTCGAGGGCCACGTCACCGCCTTCGCGCGCCTGGGCGGCGTGCCGGCCCGGATCCGGTACGACAACGCGCGAGCCCTCGTCGCCCGGGTCCTGCGGGGACGCAACCGCGACGAGACCGAGCGCTTCATCGCCCTGCGCTCCCATTACGGCTTCGACTCCTTCTTCTGCATCCCAGGTGAGCGGGGCGCCCACGAGAAGGGCGGCATCGAGGGCGAGGTCGGCCGGCAGCGCCGCCGGTTCTTCGTCCCGGTGCCGCGCGTTGCGAGCCTCGCCGAGCTCAACCGGCGGCTCGAGGAGGCCGACCGGGCCGACCTCGCGCGCCACATCGGGTCGCGCCGCTCGACAGTCGGCCAGGACGGCGAGGCAGACCGGGCGGCCCTCCGGCCGCTGCCGGCGGAGCCCTTCGACTTCGCGCGGGTGACACCGGTCAAGGTCGACGCCAAGGCCCGGGTGTGCGTGCGCCAGTGCTTCTACTCGGTCCCGGCGCGGTATGCGGGGAGGACCCTGACCGCCCGCATCGGGGGCACCGCGATCGAGCTCACCGACGCAGGAACGGTCGTCGCCCGCCACGAGCGCAGCACCGTCCGGGGCAGCCAGACCCTGGTGCTCGACCACTACCTCGAGATCCTCGCGCGCAAGCCCGGCGCGATGCCGGGGGCGCTCGCCACCGCCCAGGCCCGCGAGGCGGGTGTGCTCACGGCGGCCCACGAGGCGTTCTGGAAGCGGGCGCGTCGCAAGGGGGGCGATGCCGGCGGCACGCGGGCGCTCATCGAGGTGCTCCTGCTCCACCGGGGCCTGCCGTTCGTCGCGGTCCACGCGGCACTCGATGTCGCGGACCGGATCGGATCGGCCGATCCCGCCCTCGTCGCGATCGAGGCCCGCCGGATCGCCGAGCACCGGGGACCGACCGGATCGGCGCTCGAGCGGCCGGCCCTCCGGCGCTTCGACCGCGACGCCCCCGTGCTCACCGTGTACGACGGCCTGCTCGCGGGGACGGCCCGATGAGGGGCCTGACCGAGGAGGCCGCGGGGGTCGCGATCGGGGTCGCCACGCGGGTGCTCCACCTGCCCACGGTCCGCGCCTCGGCCGACGAGCTCGCCGCAGCGGCGGTCCGGGACAGGATCACCCACCGGGCGTACCTCGCCGAGCTCTTGTCGGCCGAGGTCGACGATCGGGAGGCAAGACGCCGGGAGCGGCGGATCGCCGAGGCCCGGTTCCCGCGGGTCAAGCACCTCGCCGAGTTCGACCTCGGCGCCACCCCGTCCATCGAGCCCGCCACCCTGGGCACCCTGGCCCAGGGTGCCTGGATCACCGCCGGCGAACCCGTCGTGCTCCTGGGCGACAGCGGGACCGGCAAGACCCACCTCCTCATCGGGCTCGGGATCGCCGCCTGCGAGGCGGGATTGCGGGTCCGCTACGTGACCGCGGCGGCCCTCGTCAACGAGCTCGTCGAGGCCGAGGACGAGCGCGAGCTGTCCAAGGTCGTCGGGCGGTACGGACGCCTGGACCTGCTCTGTCTCGATGAGCTCGGCTACCTGCACCTCGACCGGCGGGGTGCCGAGCTGCTGTTCCAGGTGCTCACCGAGCGCGACGAGCGAGCCTCGATCGCCGTCGCCTCCAACGCGCCGTTCAGTGAGTGGGGGCAGACGTTCACCGACCCGCGCCTGGCCGCGGCGGTCGTCGACCGGCTCACGTTCCGGGCCCACATCCTCGAGACCGGCAGCGCGTCCTACCGGCTGCGGACCAGCCAGGCGAAGCGGAAGGAGGGACCGCCAGCGGCCTGATCACCAACCCGACCGAAGGTCAAGAAACCGGTCGGAGGTGGGGCCAGTTCTGATGATCACAGTGGGGCCACTTGACGTGATCATTCCCATAGCCGGCGTCGAAGACGAACAGCGGCACCGGTCCGGCGTCACCGAGCAGGCCGACGAGGTCACCCACCTGGGTGATCGTGGCCGTCACCGTGTCCGCG
>JAJYMD010000337.1 GCA_021787255.1 Actinomycetes bacterium
CGGTCCATCTTCCTCACCATCCGGGATGGCGTAAACAGCCTGCCTCCGATCACCGACCCCACAAAGTTGATCCAGTTGAAGGGCCCGACCAGCGAACTGAGGAGGGCTGCGCCCGGCCTGGTCGCCCTGGGAGCGAATCGGCTCAGGACTACGCAGAACCACAGCAGCGTACGAACGATGAGGTAGCCGAAGAGCATATGGAAGAGCAGCCCTCGGTTCGTCCACTTTGTGCCCTCGGTCTTGCGCCGCAGATCGTCGTTCGACCTGGCCTCGATGAGCTGACGAAATTCCCCGCGGGCGGCTTCGAGCTCGTCGAGAATTGCCTGCTTGGACGGCCGACCCGGCTGCTGCATTACAGGACCCTAAGACCCAGCCCTCATGATGATCGCAAAATCTTTGGAAGGGAGCGGATCGCGAAGCTAGTGCGTAACAGGCTGGCTGAAACAGCAAGGCCGGTGATCCACAAGATCGTCGGGGCGAGGAGGAGAGCAGAACTGATCATCGTGACGTCCAGTACGACCAAGCCGATCCCTCCATACACGGCGAGGCGCGTGCGGCGAAGGTCGTCTCGACTTGAGGCGGCTCGTACGAGGGTCGCAACCACCAAAAGCAGTACGGGCCCGAATACGAATCGCGCAGCGGCCGGCACGGGCCACGCCCAAATTCGGGTCGCAACGAGCGCCACTCCCCAAAATAGCCCCACGACCGGCCCGGTCTTGAGCAGTGCGTGCGCCGTACGGCGACCGGCCGACTGGAGCACGAACTCCGAGGTGATCTGGTCCACGTCGCCAAACTCGGCGACAGCGCGGTCTGCGGCGCTAGCAGCGCTAAGACCGGCGCTGAGGTGGCGCTCGTAGGTTTCCATCAACCCGTCCGCAAGTTCCTCGACAACCCGGGCCGGCAGACGTCGGCCGAGTTCGGCCACGTACGCGCTCAGGTCGTCGCCGGCCACGGGGCCCGCTCCAAGAGGTCGGAGACCGTAGCCGCGAAGTCCTGCCAGGCCAGTCGGTCACCCCGCAATCGCTCCTGTCCCGCCGCAGTCAGTTCGTAGCTCCGTCGTCGTCGACCGTCTGCGACCGACCAGCGTCCGTTGATCAGCCCGGCCGCTTCGAGCCGGTGGAGTGCCGGATAAATGGTTCCGGTGGGAAGGTCGAACCTCGCTCCGCTGCTCTCGCGCAACGCCTCCTTGACGGAGTAGCCGTGACGAGGGCCGCTGGCCAGGGCCGCCAACAGCAACATGTCGAGGTGACCCTTGAGGGCTTGCGCTTCAGGTCTCATACGTAGTTATGCTATCTACTGGTGAATAGCTAGGTATCCTACGTATGAGCGCAGGAGGTGCCCGTTGGATGGACAACCGGCGATCTGGGCCGAAGGGCTGAGCAAGCGCTTCGGCTCGGTGCGCGCCCTCGAAGGGTGGACCTCGAGCTGGCGTCGGGGCGGGTGCTCGGACTGCTCGGTCCGAACGGCGCCGGCAAGACGACGCTGGTGCGGATCCTGACGACGCTGCTGCTCCCGGACTCGGGGCGCGCCCGAGTCGCCGGATTCGATCTCGCCGAACAGTCGGACGCGGTCCGACGGCACATCGGGCTCTCGGGCCAGTTCGCGGCTGTCGACGGCTATCTGACGGGTCGGGAGAACCTGCGGATGATCGGCTGCCTCTACGGGATGAGCCGCCAAGTCGCCCGGTCTCGGACCGACGAGTTGTTAGAGCGCCTCAACCTCGACCATGCGGCCGGGCGCGCGGCGCGCACCTATTCGGGTGGATTGCGCCGCCGCTTGGACCTGGCCGCCAGCGTGATGTCGGCGCCGCCGGTGCTCTTCCTCGACGAGCCGAGGATGCGTTTGGGGGGTATCCCATACGACCGGGAGATCGCCCGCATATGGGGACGCGGTGCCGAACCGCTGGTGCTGGGCGGCTTGGGCGATGGTCTCGTACTCGGCGGCAAGCTGGGCGATGCTCGACCACTTCTCCTGCTCGGCGGTGATCGTCTCGTGCGCGGACTTCTCGGCGCCCTCGTGCTGGAGCACCCCGCTCGCCATCGGGTTCGGAGCGTCACAGACCGGTGTGGCCATGGCCGAGGACCTTGCCACTGGCATGATCGACCGGTTCCGCTCCTTGCCGATGGCCTCCTCGGCCGTCCTTGTCGGAAGAATGGCCGCCGACGCCGTGCGCAACCTCTTCGTCGTGGTTCTCATGATCGGCGTCGCCTCCGCCTGACCTCGGTCCTCCAGGCGTTCGCGTGGATCGCCGCGCTGTTGGTGATTTGCGTGCCGGCCACGATCATCCGCTATCGCCATGCCACCGCAACTTGAGAGAGAAGCGTCGGGCCCTTGGCCGACGCTTGCACCCTCACGGACTATCGACTATCGTCGATAGTCGATGGAGATCGATCGTCACTCAGCGGAAGTATGGGCGTCGTGGTTCCGTTGCCTGAGCGACCCCTCCCGGATTCTGATCCTCCATCGGCTGGCCACCGCCCGAACGCCGATGTCCGTCGGTCAGCTGGTCGAACACGCCGACATCGGCCAGTCCACCGTCTCTCATCACCTGGCGATCCTGGCCGAAACGGGGTTCGTGCACTGCGAGCGTGAGGCCAACACCAGCTGGTATTCGGTCAACGAGCGCTGCCTCAAACGATTCCCTTCGGCCGCCGAGCTGATCATGGGCGTCCTGCCCCGCTACGAGCCTCGCTCACCGGACTGCACGCCGCCGTGGCACGA
>JAJYMD010000273.1 GCA_021787255.1 Actinomycetes bacterium
CGACGGCCTTCCGCAGGACGGCCGCGGCGACCGCGGCTCGCGCGAACTCGGACGCGTAGCCCGCCACGAGCGCGAGCTCGCCCTCTGCCTCTTGCTCAGTGTCGGCGGCCACGGCGCTCCCAGCGATCGCCGCAAGGGCCTCTCGGGCCTGCCCCAGGTGCTGGTTGGCGGTGTCGAGGTCGCCTTCCAGCGCAGAGACCTCGGAGTCGAGACCAGTGATCGAGGCGTCGAGCGCATCACCGTCCTGGCCGGTCCCTGTCGTCTCCACGATGACCTCGTCAAGCGTGCGGCCCCCGCCCTGTTGGACGAGGTCTGCCTCGATCTGTGCGATCGCCTCAGCGAGCGCACCGACGCTCTCAGATCGGTCGATGACCGGGCCGAGAGGGTCTTTCACATGAAGGCCGACTTCCTCGCGCAGCTGGACGAGACGGCGCTCTTCGTCCGCCACGTCATCCTCGGCGCTCGCGAGTCCTGCAGTCGCCGTCTCGAGCTCGGTACCGAAGGCCTCGCGCGCGCTCAGGGTCTTTCGCGCCTCGGCGAGGCGTGTCCGCAGATCCTCGGCAACATCCAGAGGATCGCGGTCATCGAGCTCGATGAGTCCCGAAGCGATAGCCTCCACCCTCGTGCGGAAGGCGTCGATGTCCCGCTCCATCCCGTGGATCCTGAATTCGAGGCCCCGCACGTCTCTGCGCGCCGCTGGGAGGTCGCGGTAGGCGCGCACGGCGTGGAGCGCTGCGGAGGGCTCAGTGCTGGCGGGCAGTGCCAGGGGCTGGAGCGCTTCGGCCCAGGCCGTCTTCCATTCGGCAAGCGAAGCTTCGTGGCGCACGACCTCGTCGTGGCGGGCCGGGCGCTCCCCGAGCGCCCGCTCGAGCGCGGCTGCTACGTCGTGTCGCGCAGTCCTCTGCGCCCCGGCGAGCGCGACGACGGCTTCTGCCTGGACCACAAGCTGTTCGAGGCGGTCAGCGTCAGGCACGATCCCGAGCTCTGCGAGTGCCTGGGCCAGTGCTGCGACATGTGAAGCGATCGTGGCGCGATCGCTCTCGATCGCGCCAGACTTCTCGCGCAGGGAGCCAAGGGCGGTGAGGAGCTGCTCGAAGGACTGCCGCCAGTCGCTCATCTCCGCTGGGGTGCCAGCCTCGATGCCGATCCCGGTCCAAAGCTCCCTCCAGTGCGCTTCAGCGGTGCTCATCTCATTCTCAACTTGCTCGCGCTCTGCAGCGAGCGCGTCCTCGCCCTCGTTGACCTGGTCGAGTCGCTGCCGTAGCTGCACGAGGGCAGCCAGCTCGCCGGCATGGTTGTAGCGTTCGTCGGCGGCCGAGTCCGCCTCCGCGACGGCGGACTCGTAGGAGTCACCGAGTGGCTGGTTGCGGGCCCATTCGGTCGCCGCACGCCGGTCGAGCGCGGCACCCTCGAGGACAGGCCGGATCACGCGCCAGCCCGCGTCTCGATGCTCCCGGGCGGTGGCCATGCGCTCGGGGTCCGGTAGATCGGGCTCGCTGAGCAGCTGGTCGATGTCGCGCTGCACGGCCGCTCGGTCGGTGCTCGCGCGCCGGCCTCGAGTATCGAGCTCGTGGCGCTTGGCCTCCGCCGCCTCGCGGCGCCCTGCCTCGGCATTGATCACCCGGGGGGACGGCGCTTCGAGTGCCTCGATCTCAGGGAAGGAGCGCGCACGGAGGTCGAGTCGGCCGACCAGGCCGCGGGCACCGGCCTCGGACGTGTCGAGCTCGGCGACGGCTTTCGGAAGCGACCTCTCGAGTGCAACGGCCGGCCTCGCGAGCTCGGCGGCGCGTGCGAGCGCGCCGAGATCCGGTGGCTCGGAGAGCTCGTCCAGGTGGTGGCGTGCCTCAGCGATAGCGCCGTCGGCTTTCGTCAGCTCTTCGGCAGCGGTACCGAGCGCGGTGTCGAGGGACGCATGGCGGGTAGCGAGGTGTTCTACGGTCGCGAGGTCAGCTTCGGCCACGAGTCGGCCGTCATCGGCGTGGAGGCCGAGCGCGGCGAGAAGGCCGGCAAGGGTCGTCCGGGCTCCTTCGAGCTGGCCCCGCCGCTCGAGGAGGTCATGGGCGTCCTTCGAGTAGCGGTCCATGCCCTTCACGAGGGAGTCGATCTCTCCTGCATGTGCGAGGAGGTCCTCGGGCACCTCGAGGTCGGCGATGCGCTGCTCGAGACGCTTGACAGCTGCCTTGGCGCCAACGTGCTCGGAGCTCGCCCGGTCGAGGCGCTGCAGCGTGTCTGCCGCACGCCTTGCCCACTCCCTCGAGGCGACGAGCCCACTCTCCTCCTTCGCGCGAAGCTCCTCCGCGAGCTGGCGCCGTCTTGCGAGGAGCGGGAGCGCGCGGCGAGCCCGCTCGAGCCGTGCCCGTTCGATCCGCTTGGCTTGCAGCTGCGCATGCAACTGGTCGACCTCGCGGTCGGCGTCGCCAACCGCAGCCTCGAGTCGTGCCCACTCCCGAGAACGCACTCGCAGCTCGCGGGCTTCTCGCAGCAGCTCGCGGTGTGCGGCGAGCGAGCGGTTGAGAAGCGGCTTCTTCCCCTGAGGGAGGAACAGCGCGCCAGCTCGGGCTTCGAGGTGCTCGATGACGGCGCCGATCGAGCCGGAGCCAAGCGCCGCCCCGAAGACGAGACGGCCGATCTCCCCGCCGGCATCGAGGAGCTGCTCGGAGCGTGACCGCAGCTCGTCGTGGTCGATCGAGAACAGCCGGCGGAACAGCTCCCGGCC
>JAJYMD010000111.1 GCA_021787255.1 Actinomycetes bacterium
GGCACGCCGGAGGGGGTGCGGGCGAGCCCGGAGGTGACCACGGCCTCCCTCGGTGTCGCGGTCCGCTCGGAGGGCGGCGATGCTCAGCGTTGAGGGGTTGTCGGTCCGCTACGGGCCCGTCGAGGCGCTCCGGGACGTCTCGTTCGAGGCGCGCGACGGCGTGATCACCACGGTCCTCGGCGCGAACGGCGCGGGGAAGACGACGCTGCTGCGGGCGCTGAGCGGCCTGGTGCGGTGCCGAGCCGGCACCGCGTCGTTCGACGGCGAACGGCTGGTCGGGCGTGAACCGGAGGAGATCGCCCGGCTCGGGGTCTCCCACGTCCCCGAGGGGCGCGGGGTGATCTCGGAGCTCACCGTCGAGGAGAACCTGCGGCTCGGCACGCTCCTGCGGCTCGAGCGCCGGGCACGCCGTCAGGCGGTCGACCAGATCTACGAGCTCTTCCCGCCGCTGGGCGAGCGGCGGCGCCGCTCCGCGGCGACCCTCTCCGGGGGCGAGCGCCAGATGCTGGCGATCGGCAGGGCGCTCGTGTCGCGTCCGAAGCTGCTGCTCTTGGACGAGCCGTCGCTCGGGCTCGCACCCATCGTGACCGGCCAGATGATGGAGCTCTTGTTCCGGCTGACGGCGCGCGACGGCATCGGCGTCGTCCTCGTCGAGCAGAACGTGCGGAGCGCCCTGTCGATCGCCCACTGGGCCGTCGTGCTCGAGCTCGGGCGGGTGGTGCTCGCAGACGTCCCGGCCCGTCTCGCGGGCGACCCGAACCTCCGCCGCCACCTCCTGGGGTTCTGAACGGTGGAGCTCTTCGTCGACGTCCTCCTGAACGGCGTGTCCGAGGGGATGGTGCTCGCCGCGATCGCGCTCGGGCTCGTGCTCGTCAACAGGGCGACGGGGATCGTCAACTTCGCCCAGGGTGCGATGGGGATGATGACCACGTTCGTCGCCTACAGCCTCTTCACGAAGGGGGTCGGGTACTGGCCCGCGTTCGTGGCGGCCCTCGCGGCGGGGTTCGTCCTCGGGGGAGTGGTGGAGCGCGTCCTGATCCGCCCGCTGCAGGGCAGGCCGGCGCTCAATCCGGTGATCGTGACCACCGGGCTCCTCGTGGTGCTCGAAGGCGTCGCCGGGAGCATCTGGGGCGTCACGAGCAGGGGGTTCCCCGCCGCCTTCTCCCAGAGCGGCCTTCGTATCGCCGGCACGAGGGTGGCCTTCTCCCGGTTCGACCTGTTCATCGTGGGGGCGGTGCTCGTGCTGGTGGCAGGGATGATCGCGCTCTTCCGTTGGACCGACGTCGGCCTGCGGATGCGGGCCGCCGCGTTCGGCCCCGAGGTCGCCCGCCTCCTCGGCGTCCGGGTCGGCCGGACGTTCACGCTCGGGTGGGCGCTCGCATCGACCGCCGGCGCGCTCGCCGGGCTGCTCGTGGCGCCGCTGAGCTCGTTCGGGCCGTACTACATGGACCTCTACCTCGTGTACGGGTTCACCGCCGCCGTGCTCGGCGGTCTCACCAGCCCGGCGGGGGCGCTGGTCGGGGGCTTGGTCACCGGGCTCTGCACCTCGTTCGTGGGGGGCTACGTCGGCGGCAACCTCGAGCCGTTGGGTGCCCTCGTGCTCCTGTTGGCCGTCCTGATGGCCCGCCCGCGGGGGTTGCTGGGCGGTGGGGTGGAGCGGCGGGTGTGAGCGGCCGCCTCGTGTCCGTCCGGCTCCCCCGCCAGCCGCTGCTCCGCCACGTGCTCCTCGCACTGGTGGGAGCCGCCGCGCTCTACGGGATCACCACGGCGCTCGGCGCGTACAACGACTTCCAGGTGGGCGAGATCGGTGCGTTCGCCGTCGCGCTCGCGGGGCTCAGCCTCCTCACCGGGCAGAACGGGCAGATCTCGCTCGGTCACGGGGCGTTGATGGCGGTGGGGGGCTACGCCGTCGCGCTGCTGATGGGCCACACCCACCTCGATCTCGTGGTGGACCTGGTGGTCGCCGCGCTGGTCGCGGGGGCCGTCGGGGCGATCGTGGGCATCCCCGCCGCCAGGTTGAGCGGACCGTACCTCGCCGGCGTCACGCTCATGCTCGCGCTCGCCGTCCCGCTGATCGCCGCCCAGTACGGGTCGGTCTTCGGCGGCGACCAGGGACTGACCACCACACCCCCGCCAGGGCCGTCTTCCGTCTCCCCCGAGCGGTGGCTCGCGTGGATCCAGCTGGCCGCGGCGCTGGTCGTGATGGTCCTCCTCGCCAACCTGCTCCGCAGCCGCTACGGGCGGGCCTTCCGGGCGGTGCGCGACGACGAGGTCGCGGCGTCGCTCGCCGGCATCCACGTGGCGAGGACCAAGGTGCTCGCGTTCACCGTCAGCGCCGCGTGCGCCGGCCTGGGCGGCGCGCTCCTGGTGCTCTCGACGGGTGTGGTCAACACGGGCGAGTTCCCGCTCGCCCTTTCCATCGAGCTGCTCGCGGGCATGGTCATCGGTGGTGCGGGCACGCTCGCCGGCGCCTGGTGGGGCGCCGTCGCTCTCGTGTACGCGCCCCAGTGGGCCACCTCCGTGTCGAACCACCTCTCCCTCGGGACATCGGCCGCCGCCTACCTCGCCGACGCGATGTTCGGCGTGGTGCTGATCGCCGTCGTGCTCGTCGCCCCCTCGGGCATCCAGGGGCTGCTCGGGCGGGCGGCCCGAGGGACCTGGGCGAGGGCCGCGGGCAGGTTCCCGCCCCCAGGCGCGGGCCTGCAGGCG
>JAJYMD010000116.1 GCA_021787255.1 Actinomycetes bacterium
CGGCCCAGCTCGCCGGCTTCCAACCCGAAGGTCGTCACGCCGCCGTCTCGGCCGACGAGCCCCCGTACGCCCGCATGCTGCCGGGCATCCGCGGCGTCCGGCTCCACATACTGGAAGTGGAGGCCAAGTTCAAGTACGACGACGCCAACCCGGTCGAGCACCGCGAGCGCGTCGTCGGCTACCTCGAACAGCGCGACCATGGGCTCGACGCCGGGGCCGCTGCCCAGCAACGGCGGCGCCTCGCCGCGATCGGCGAATGGGGGAGCCGACCCCTGCAGAGAAATGCCGAAGACGCGGCGGTCACACCCCGAGCGGCAGGGACGCCTGGGCCGCGGCCGCCCGCTTCCTCGTGATCTCGCAGTAGTCGGGGTCGACGTCGTAGCCGACCCACTTGCGTCCGGTCGAGGCCGCGGCCACTGCGGTCGACCCGCTGCCCATGAACGGGTCGAGCACCCACTCGCCCACGTAGGTGTAGAGCTCGATGAAGCGCCTGGGCAACTCGACGGGGAAGGGTGCGGGATGCTGCACGCGCCTCGCCGACTCGGGGGGGATCTCCCAGACCGACAGCGTCGAGGCGAGGAACTCCTCGGCAGAGATGTCGCTCACCCCTTTCACGACCCGGTCGAAGCGGCCCTTCGAGAAGCACAGGCAGTACTCGTGGACGTCCCGGATGACGGGGTTGGCCGGGGAGCGCCAGCTCCCCCAGGCGCAGTTCCCTCCGGCGCCCTTGGCCTTGCGCCAGATGACCTCGCCGCGCATGAGAAAGCCGATCCGCAGCATCCTGGCAGTCACCTCGTGGGAGAGCGGCACGTATGGCCTCCGCCCGAGGTTGGCGACGTTCACCACGGCGCGCCCGCCGGGCTGGAGGACCCGGTAGGTCTCTTGGAGCACGCGCTCCAAGAGCCCCAGGTAGTCCTCGAACGACGCGTCCGAGTCGTAGTCCTTGCCGACGTGGTAGGGGGGCGAGGTCACCATGAGGGCGACGCTGTCGTCGGGGAGCTCTTCCATGTGCTCGGCAGTGTGCTCGAAGACCTCGTCGGCGACCGTCGGCTCCGTCGTGTGGCGGTCCGTGGTCTCTGCGACCGAGACGAGCGCCCGGCGGTAGTACGGGGAGGCGTCGTGGCCTTCCCGGCGGCCCACCCCGAAGCTCTTCGTCCTGGTCGCCACGCTGGTTCTTCCTCCTTCGGCGTCACCATAGCGGTGCAGCTCCGCCGGGTCGGGGATCCGCCGTCGCACCGCGATTTCCACCAAGCCCTGGACGACGCGCTGGTCGCGATCGTTGTCGAGGCGCGCCCGTCCATTGCCGATTGGCCATGCACGGCGGCATACACTCGATCGGGTGAGCGCGCAGCCTGTCACCGAAGCGACGCCGGTCCTCGAGGAATTGGCGCGTGAACAGCACGCCCGTCCCGTCCGCGACATCGCCGAGCTACGCGCCGACGTATGGGGCTCTGATGAGGAACTGCACGAGTTCCTGGCCGACTGGCGAGCCAGCCGCGACGCCTCACTGAGCTGACTCCTGCGATGGCAGATGTTGCGATCGACACGCAGAACGACACGTGGGTCGCGGCGTGCTGCATCCGTGTTGGGGTGCCACTCGTCACGCTCAACCGCAAAGACTTCGCGGACTTCGCGACCCACGAGGGACTGGTCCTGCTCGATCACGACGGCGCCTGAACCGAATCCGATCTCCGAGCGCCGCGCCATCCCGCCGGAGAGCTCCAGGCGCAGCAGTCAACCGTCTCTCGACGCGGACCCGACCGGTGACGAGGCGGTGAGGGCGTACACGCCCGCAACGAGGACCGCCAGCCCGATCACCTCGAGGAGGGGCGCCAGGCCGCGGGTGGCGACGTGCTCGCCGAAGACCCCGAGGCCGATGGCGATGGCCACGATCGGCTGGCCGACGGTCATGGTGGGCAGCGACAGGTGCAGCGCTCCGGCGTGGAAGGCGCTCTGCGTGATGAGCAGCGCCACTACGGCGCTGACCACCAGCGCGTACGGCACCCAGGTGGTGAACAGATGGCCGACCCCGAGGTCGAGGAGATGGCCGGCGCGCTCGGTCACGGCGGCGACGTACCCGAACCCCGCTCCCGATCCCACGGCGAGGAGCACCGCCGCTCGACGACGTGGTGCGTGGTGGGCCGCGAGCACCACTGCGATGCAGACTACGAGGACCGCCGCGGACAAGACGGCCCACACGAGACCCGATGCGCGCGGGCGACCCTCACCAGGCCGGGCCACGACGAGGAACACGACGAGCCCCGCCATGATCACGGCAGCGGACACGAGCCCCCGGCGGGAGATCGACCGCCGCTCGAGCCGCGCCGTCGTTGCCAAGGAGACCACGAGGCTGAGGACGAGGAACGGTTCGACGAGGGCGAGCGAGCCGCGCCGGAGCGCCAGGAACTGGAACACGTAGCCCAGGGCGTCGATCGCGTTGCCCAGGAGCCACCACGGACGCCGCACGAGCCGCACGAGGAGCCCCGCCTGCATCGACAGGTGTCCGGGCTCCTGGATCGCCGCTCGGTGCTGGAGGACCGCCCCGAACCCGTAGCAGGCGGCGGCGGCGAGCGACAGGACGACGACCGGTGCGAGATCGACGAACCGATCCGCCGCCACGTCGTCGAGGCCGAGCACGCACACGACGACAGCTTCTCGCGTCCGCGATCATGTCTTCGAAAAAGGTGCGAGGTCGGCG
>JAJYMD010000179.1 GCA_021787255.1 Actinomycetes bacterium
GCCGGTGGCCGGACGCGTGGAGGCTCTTGCGGGCGCGTGGGCCGGGGCCGGGGTGGTGCCGGCGGTTCGGGTCGTCGAACCGTGAGCAGGCGGCTGCACCGAACGTGGGTGTGCCCCGGGATCGGGGACCGAGATCCCGATGTGCGCGAGGCCCTGCGACACGGCTGCTTGCACCGGGTGGGGAAGGGCGCCGGTCCCGGCGGCCGCGACGCCACCGCAGAGGAGCACCGCAATGCCAACTCCGACGACCTTGGCAGACAGCATCCGCCCGAGCAGGTGGTGCCGATCGCCGCGAGCGGCGTCGATGCGGCGAGAGCCTCGGACGACCTCTGCGATCTGGCTGACGAGGAGCTCCTCTTTGGCCAGGAGGCTGTGCGTCGGCTCCACGACCCGGGCGGCTCTGACCAACCTGGCGACGCCAGCGAGCTCAGGGGGAGCGTCGGCGGGGTCGAGATCTCCCGAGAAGACCCGATCGTCGTCGGAGAAGGGGGATCGTCTCATATCTCACCTCCTTCATCGCCGGCCAAGGTCAGCGCGTTACGGTCTTCATGCCGAGCTGCCGCTCCAGCTTGCGAAGCGCGCGATGTTGGAGGATGCGGACGGCACCGGGACTGCGTCCCAGGACTTGGGCGACCTCGTCGACGCTCAGGTCCGCGACCACCCGGAGCAAGACGACCTCGGCTTGAGCCGGTGGCAGCGCTCGGACGAGGGCGTCGATCGCCTCTCGGCTCGACAGCCTCTCGACGGCGATCTCCGCTGCATCCAAAACGGGCGCACCCTTGCCTTCCGCCTCGTCGAGCGGCACCTCGTCGAGCGGCACCTCGACGAGGTGGCGACCGAGTCGGCGGTAATGATCGACGGCTCGACGCCTTGCGATCGTGAAGACGAGCGCCCTGAAGGCCGCGAACGAGCCCTCGAAGTGCGCGAGCTGCTGTGCAGCGGCGAGCCACGTCTCCGACGCAAGGTCCTCGGCTGCAGCCGGTGCCTTGCGCTGGAGGTAGCGGAGCAGGCCGGGCTGGATCGATCGGACCAGGAGCGTGATCGCCCATTCGTCCCCTCTGCGCGCGTCACGGAGCGCCTCTTCGAGATCCGGCTCGCCCACCGATCCAGCCTCGCACGCGCGCTGAGCGCGCAAAGGTCCCGTCGCGGCTTCGAACCGCTGTCTTGCTCGGCGACGAGGTGGCGGGACGAGGATCTCGTCGGCCGACGCGGGAACGTCTGCGAGCTCGGCCTGACGAGCGCGAACCAGCCTCCTGCCCTCTTGACACGCCGAGCGAGCCGTCTTAAGGTTCCATATCTAGACACCTGAAAGATGGTTCAGGTATCGGAAAAGGAGCAGGGCCGCCATCGGTCGTGATGACGACGGCCGAGAGCTGCGGCTCTGCGCGGCTGTGAGGTTCTCGTCGAGCGCGAGATCGACAAGGAGGGGCTGTGAGCAGAATTCACAAGATCGACTCGAGAAGGTGCCTGGTCGGCGGCGTCGGACGACTGCTTGGCCCCCTGCTCGCCGCGGGGGCGCTCGTCGCGCGCTCCGGCGGGGCGAGCGGCGCCGGCGCGGACGGGGCGGGAAGGGAACGGGCTGACGGGCCGCCGCCGGTGACGATCGGCTTCTTGAACGAGCAGCAGGGACCCATCTCCTTCCCCACATTCGGGGCGGGCGCTCAGGCAGCACGGATCTACATCGACGATCATGGAGGGATCGACGGCCGCAAGCTGGACTTCCTCGATTGCTACACAGACGGTTCCACGACATCCGCGGTGGCGTGCGCCAACCGGTTCGTGCAGGCACACGTGCCCGCGGTCCTGGAGGGCATCTCAATCGGCTCGGATGCCGCCGTTCCGGTCCTTGCAGGTGCAGGTATCCCGCTCGTGGGCCACACGGCTTTCGGAAACGTCCAGTCCAACAGCCCAGATGCCTTCTTCTTCGGCGCGGCGACGGGAGCCTATGACGTGGTCCCGCTCGAGGTGATGAAGCGGGACCTGCACGTGTCGTCGGTCACCTACATGGCCGCGACAAACGCTCAGGATCGTGGGTTCGTCACGGACGACTCCGAGCCGGCGGCGAAGGCTCTCGGGCTCCAGTACCGCGCCATCTACTACAACGGGACCAGCCCGGACTTCCAGTCCACCGTGGGATCCGCGATCGCCACCGGGGCAAGAGCACTGTTCTTCACGGCTCCTGAGTCGACATGCACGAGCCTGGTCTCAGCGATCCGCACCCTGTCCTACAAAGGTGCAATCTTCGCGGGGTCGTGCTCGGCCTTCATCAAGGCGGACCCGTCGGGCGCAGACGGCGTCTTCACGGCCTCGGACCTGTACGTTCCCGACGACACGACGGGTGTGCCGGCGCGGGCCAGGGCTCAGATCCGGATCTACGTGAAGGCGATGCGGGGCTACGCGCCCCAGTACACGCAGGGTTTCGCACAAGATCCGTTCTCCGCCACGATGGACCTCGCAACCGCGTTGGGGAAGATCCGCGGCAGCATCGACGCGTCTTCCGTGCTCCAGGTCCTGCGGCACATCGACGGCCAGATGAGCTTCATGGGCCAGCGGCTCGACTGCAATGGGAAGCAGTGGCCTGGTGAGCGGGCGGCGTGTGCGAGCGGCCTGATCGAGTACCAGGTCCACAACGGAAAGCGCGTCATGTACACGAAGGGGTTCGTCGACGGCGAGACACTGGTCGAGTGATGACCCGCCGGCCGACTTTCGCCAGTGGCCGGCGAAGGGAAGCGAGCTTGCACGATGGCTGACGACCTGATCGTCTTTGCCGTCCTCGGTCTGGGGATCGGGGTCGTCTACGCCGGGTTCGGGCTGGCGCTGCTGGTCACGCACCGGGGAGCGAACGTCGTCAACTTCGCCGTGGGCGCCGTGGCGATGTGGGGCGGCTACGTGTACTACGGGCTGCGGAGCAGCGGGCGCCTGTACTTCCCGGTCGTAGGGGTTCCCAACTCCGTCTCGATGGGCGGCCCGGCGCCGCTTTGGCTGGCGGTGGTCGGAGGGGTGGCGTCTGCGGCGGCGCTCAACCTGGTCGCGGAGCTGGTCGTGTTCCGCCAGCTCCGCCGGGCACCGGACCTCGCGAAGATCGTGGCGTCTGTCGGCCTGATGCTCTTGGTGCAGGCAGTGGCTGCGGTCGCCTTCGGCAGCCAGCAGCTCGTGGCACCGAGCGTCCTGTCGACTGCCAGCCTGACGCTCGGAGCTCAGAGCGCGCCGTGGAGCGACGTGGAGCTGCTCGGCGTGGCGCTCGTCGTCACCGCGGCGCTCGGCGCCTACTTCCGCTTCTTCCGAAGCGGCCTCGCCATGCAGGGCGTGGCAGAGAGCGAGGCTTCCGTGGCGCTGGTTGGGAGGTCTCCGACCCGCTTGGCCGCGGGCGCGTGGGCACTCTCGGGTGCGCTCGCCGGGCTCTTCGGCGTCCTCGTGGCGCCGCTGGTCGGTCTGAACACGGTGTCGGACACCCTGTACGTGGTGCCCGCGCTGGCCGCGGTGCTCGTCGGCCGGCTGCGGTCGCTCGCGGCCACCTGCGCAGCGGGGATCGGGCTCGGCGTCTTCCAGTCGATCGTGGACTTTCTGAAGACCATGTCGTGGTACCCAGGTTGGGCGCAAAGGGGGGTGGGTGAGGCGCTCCCGCTGGTGGTCATCGTGGTCGCGCTGGCCGTGGCGGGTCGGAGCCTTCCGTTTCGCGGAGACGACGCCGGGGTCGCGCTCCCCGGCGTCGTCCGTCCGCGCCACGTGGTACGGACGCTGATCGGCCTCGGAGCCGCTGGCGGGATCGCGCTCGTGGCGGTGTCGGGCATCTATCGCTTCGGCGTGATCGAGACGATGATCGCCGCGATCGTCATGATGTCCTTCGTCGTGCTCACCGGCTATGGGGGTCAGATCTCCCTCGCCCAGCTCGCCATCGCCGGTACCGGTGGCGTCTTCGTGGCCAAGCTGTCCAGCGCCGCGGGCATCCCGTTCCCGCTGGCCCCTCTCCTCGGCGCGTCCGCCGCCGCGGTCCTGGGTCTGGTGGTGGCGGTGCCGGCGCTGCGTATCCGCGGGATGCAGCTCGCGATCGTCACCCTCGCGTTTGCCGTCGCCGTCGAGCAATTTCTCTTCGCGAACCCGGCGTTCGACCCGCCGCAAGGTCTGGCACCCCGGAGCCCGGTGCTCTTCGGCGCAGATCTCGGGGTGCGTGCCGGAGACGACGTCGCACGCCTGTCCTTTGGGGTGCTCGCGCTCGTCGTCTTGCTGTTGGTCGTCGGCGGCGTGCTGTGGTTGGCCCGCAGCCCGGCCGGGCTCCGGCTCCTCGCCGTGCGCGCCAACGAGCCGGTCGCAGCGTCAGTCGGGATCGGCGTGACCGCGTCCAAGCTGGAAGCGTTCGCCGCGGCGTCCTTCCTGGCCGGGTTGGGCGGCGCAATGATGACCTACGCCACCGGTCAGTTCTCCGGCCCGTCGTTCGACGCGCTCGCTGCCGGCCTGCCCTTCCTTGCCTTCGCGTACCTCGGGGGGATCACGTCGGTCACTGGCGGGGTCCTCGCGGGGATGCTCGCGCCGGCCGGGATCCTCTACGTGATCTTGAACCGCTACGTGAACAACCTCGGCCCGTACTATCTGGTCGTCAGCGGCGCAGCGCTGATCGTCGCGGCGATCGCCTATCCCGAAGGAATGACTGGGACCGTCCGCCGGCTCTTCGCTCGGTACCGGCCGGCGCGAGCGGAGGCTCCAGCGGGTACGACCCGTGTGCGTGTGCCCGGTGAGCCCTCGCTCCCCGCCCCGGGAGCGCCGACTGCGTCCAGGCCTGCTCCGGGGCGGCCGGTCGTGCAGCGCGCTTCGGCCGAGCCGCTCGTCGTGCGGGACCTGACGATCGGCTACGGAGGGGTGCCCGTGGTCCGGTCGGTGTCCTTCGAGCTCGCTCCCGGCAAGGTGACCGCGCTCATCGGTCCGAACGGTGCCGGCAAGACGACGACGATCGACGCGCTCACCGGGTTCGCACGGGCGAGCGGGTCCGTGCGGCTGGGCGACGTGGAGCTCCTGGGTCTGGCCCCTACCGAGCTGGTGCACAGAGGCGTGGTGCGGACCTGGCAGGCGCCGGCGGCGTTCGGCGATCTGACGGTAGCCGAGGACCTGAGCGTCGCCATCCCGACGCGCCGTCACCTGCTGCGCCAGGGACGGCCTCGGGGAGGCGCGCCAGCTCCGGCTGATCGGGTCACATGGGTGCTCGATCTCCTCGGTCTGCGCCCCTCGAGAGGACGCCGGACGGCGTCGCTGCCGCTCGGCCAGCAGAAGCTGGTGGCGGTGGGCCGGGCGCTCATGACCCTTCCCGCGGCGCTCTTGCTCGACGAGCCGGCGGCAGGCCTGGACACCGCCGAGAGCGCGCACCTCGGGGGGTGTCTCGGCGAGATCGCCGCGCTCGGGGTCGCGGTCATGCTGGTCGAGCACGACATGGAGCTGGTCTTCGGCGTCTCCGACGAGGTGCTCGTGCTGGACCAGGGTCGGCTGATCGCGTCGGGCAGCCCGCGGGACGTCCGCGCCGACGTCGAGGTCCGCCGCGCGTACCTCGGGCGAGCCGCCGGCGCGGCGACCCCGTCGCGTGCCGCGTCCGATCGAGCCGCCCGCCGCGCGTGGACAGGCGTGCGATGACGCCCGCGCTCGAAGTGTGCGAGCTCACCGCCGGCTACCAGGGGATCCCGGTGGTCCACGAGCTGTCGTTCTCGGTCGATCCGGGGAGCGTCCTCGCGGTCGTGGGAGCCAACGGTGCCGGCAAGTCCACGACGCTCGCGGCCATAGCCGGCCTGCTGCCGGTGCTCGGCGGTGCGATCCGGCTGCTCGGGCGCGATGTCACGGGCCGTTCCGCTGCGAAACGCGCTCGTGGAGGGCTCGGCTTCGTGCCCCAAGACCGCGGCATCGTGCGTCGGCTCACCACCGAGCAGAACTTGCGGCTGCTGCCTGGGCGCCTCGACCAGCACCTGTCCGACGCGCTGCGCCTCTTTCCCGACCTGACGCCGCTGATGGGCCGCCGCGCCGGCCTCCTTTCAGGCGGCGAGCAGCAGATGCTCGCCTTGGCCCGTGTGTTGGTCCTGCGGCCACGAGTCCTCATGATCGACGAGCTGAGTGCCGGGCTCGCCCCTCGGATCGTCGAGCAGCTGCTCGACGTCGTCACGGACGTCGCCCACCGGCACGGCACGGCGGTCGTCCTCGTGGAGCAGCACGCCGAGATGGCCCTTGGCATGGCCCGCGCTGCGCTGGTCCTCAGCCATGGCCGGCTGGCAGTCTCGGGCGATGCAGCCGACGTGCTCGCGCACCCCGAGGTGCTCGAGTCGTCCTACCTGGGAGAATTCCATGACGCCAGCACGTGATGTCGAGCCTGCGAGCAAGGAGGGCCTGGCCGATGGCGTCGAGGGCGGCCTGCCGGCGCCCTCGCGTCGCAACGCACGCGGCGAGCGGACCCGCGCCCGGCTCCTGGAGGCCGCCGAGGCGGTCTTCGCCGATCTCGGGTACCACGACGCGTCCGTCGTGCGGATCGCCGAGCACGCCGGGGTCGCGGCCGGCACCTTCTACCTGTACTTCGAAAGCAAGCAGCAGGTGTTCGAGGAGGTGGTGAGAGACCTGAACCATCGCGTGCGCAAGACCATGACCCAGGCCTCGGAGGGAGCGCCGACCCGTCTCGAGGCCGAGCGGCGGGGGTTCGCTGCCTTCTTCCGGTTCACTGCAGAGCACCCGGCCCTCTACCGGCTGATCCGCCAGGCGGAGTTCGTCTCGCCGGAGACGCTGCACTACCACTACGAGCGCATCATCTCCGGGTACGTCCCGCAGCTGGAGGCTGCGATGGCCCGTGGGGAGATCGTCCCGAACGACCCGACGGTTCTTGCATGGGCGCTCATCGCCGTCGGAGAGATGGTCGGGATGAAGTGGATCCTCTGGGACGATCATCGATCGATGCCGCCCGAGGTCTTCGATCACGTGATGCGTGTCGTCGCGCTCATGCTCGGCGCCTCGGAAACAGGTGCAGGTCGCGCCCGCCCGGTTCGGAGGAGGAAGAGCTGATGTCCGTGCCCAGGCACATCGTGAAGCGCACGACCCCTCGCTGCGGCCCGAGCGGCCGGTTCGCGGGCCCGGCCGCCGAGTCGCACTTCGCGGGGCACGCAGGCGCGCGTGTGCACGCGCTCGTCCGGGGCGGGCACGCCAGAGGGCCGACGGTGTGCTTCGTCCACGGCAACTTGAGCAGCGCGAGGTTCTTCGAGCCCGTGCTCGCCTCGCTTCCCGGCACCTGGCACGTGGTTGCGCCGGACCTGAGGGGCTTCGGACGCTCCGATCCCGTCCCCGTCGATGCCACGAGGGGTCTCGCCGACTTCGTCGACGACGTCGATGCCGTCCTCTCGGACGCTGCACTTGCGCCGACTGATCGCCCGGTGCACCTCGTCGGATGGTCCATGGGCGGCGGGGTCGCGATGGCCTACGCGATCGAGCACCCCGAGAAGGTGGCATCGATCACGCTCCTCGCGCCGCTTTCGCCGTTCGGTTTCGGGGGGACCAAAGGGATCGACGGCGCACCGTGCCACGAGGACGGGGCGGGCACGGGGGCCGGGACGGTGGCACCAGAGCTGGTGCGGCGTCTTCGTGAGGGAGACCGCAGCGACGAGAGCGACTTTTCGCCTCGGTCGATCCTCCGCACGCTGTACCTCGGCGTGGCCTCGAAGCTCTCCCCGGCGCTGGAGGATCTCTTGGTCGAGGAGATCCTCCTCGCGGCCGTCGGCGACGACCACTATCCCGGGACCCATCGAGACAGCTCGCACTGGCCAGGCGTCGCCCCCGGCACGCGCGGGGTCGCGAACACCATGTCGCCGCTTTATTGCAACCTCTCTGCTTTCGTCGACGTCGCAGCGGTGCGTCCGGTGCTCTGGGTCCGCGGAAGCGACGACCTCATCGTGTCGGACCACTCGATGCTCGACCTCGGCCACCTCGGGGCGCTCGGGGTGGCCGCGGGCTGGCCGGGCCCAGAGGTGTTCCCCGCGCAGCCGATGGTGTCCCAGACCGAGGCGCTCCTGCAGCGGGCCGAGATGCGAGGGGGGACGGTGGTCGAGGCGGTGCTCCAGGGATGCGGGCACGCGCCGCACTTGGAGGACGAAGAGCACGTCTTGGAGGTGCTCGTGCCGTTCGTGGGCAGCGCTGAGCGGTCTCGACGGTGAGCGGCGCGGAGCACCAGGACGACGGCCCTGTCGGGCGCGTCCGGCGGGCGGACAACGCGGGCGTGTCCATCGCCTACGAGCTGCGCGGCGATCGGGGGCCCTGGACGCTGCTCGTGCATGGTCTCGGTTACGGTCGGCTCGGGTGGGGCGCGTTCGCCGACCGGCTCGCCGTCCGCCGCCGGCTCGTGCTGGTCGACAACCGTGGCATCGGGGCGAGCGACCAACCGGTCGGGCCGTACCGGGTGGAGGACCTCGCCGATGACGTGCGAGCCGTGCTCGATCACTTCGGTCTCGACCGCTGCGACGTCATCGGGGCAAGCCTCGGTGGCATGGTGGCCCTCCAGCTCGCGGCCGATCAGCCGAGCCGGGTCAAGCGTCTCGTCCTCATCGCGTCGACTCCCGGCGAGCCGCAGGGCGCGCCGTTGCCCGGTGCGACGACCGCACTGCTCCGCAGAGACCACCGACGCGTCCCGCCTTCGCCGCGCCGGCTCATCGAAGGGGCGCTCGCCCCCGAGACGGTGAGGCGGCGCCCCGGTCTTGTCGACCGGTTGCTGGAAGTGCGTGCCGCCCAGCCCCAGACCGTGGCGGCCTGGCGCGCCCAGGCGGCTGCGAGCGTCTCGTTCTCCCTCCGGGCACCTCTCGCCAGCATCGAGGTGCCGACGCTCGCGGTCGCGGGGCTCGCCGACGCGGTCATCGACCCGATGAACACGATGCGCCTCGCCTTCGCGATGCCAAGAGCGCGCGCCCTCTACGTCTCGCCCGCCGGCCACCTGTGCTTCTGGGAGCAGCCCGAGCTTCTCGCCGACGCGACGGAACGGTTCTGCGACGGAGAAGGCACCGTCCATCGGGCGCCCGCGGCGAGCCGATCGGGAGCGGAGGTGCCCGAGCGTTGAGCCCCCGGCCGTCGACCTCGCGCCATACGCTCGGTCAGTGGCTCACCGATCGCGCCCGTCGCGACCCGGCTGCCATCGCGATCGAGGCTCGCCACGAACGGATGACCTATGGCGAGCTGCGCCGCAGGGCGGTCGCGCTCGCGGCGCACCTGCTCGGATCAGGCCTTGGCCCAGGAGACCGCGTCGCCACGGTGACGGAGAACGATCCCGATCAGGTCGCGCTCTTCTTCGCGAGCGCGCTGGCTCGCCTTGTGCTCGTGCCGCTGAACCGCCGCCTCACGCCAGCTGAGCTGCGCGCCGAGCTCGAGGTGGTGGACCCGGCATTGGTCGCCGCCGGCGCTGCCCACGCAGACGACGTGGCCACCGCCGTGCGGTCCAGCACGGTCGCGCCGGGGGTGTGCCGGCTGGAGGACCTGCGCGCTGCCTCGGTCACGGACAGCAGCGCCGGCGGTCTCGGCGATCTGGAGGCACTGGCCCTGGAGGTCCGGGACGAGGACCCGCTCCTCGTCGTCTTCACCTCCGGCACGACGGGCAGGGCGAAGGGCGCGGTGCTCAACCATGCGAACTGCTTCTGGACCAACCTCTCGCTGGACGGCGCCGTGCCGCTCACCGCCGAGGACGTGGTCTTGCAGGTCCTGCCCCAGCACCACGTCGGTGGCTGGAACGTCCAACCGCTTCAGGCGTGGTGGAAGGGGGCGACCGTGCAGCTCGAGCCGGTGTTCGAGCCCGATCGCGTCCTGCACCTCGTCGAGCGCCGTCGTGTCACCACGATGATGGGAGTCCCGACCATGTACCTGATGCTGGCCGAGGAGCCGGGGTTCGCCGGCGCGGACCTCTCGAGCCTCCGCTTCGTGGTGGTCGGCGGCGCGGCGATGCCGCCGGAGCTCCTCGAGATCTGGGTCCGACGGGGCGTCGACGTCTTCCAGGGCTACGGCCTCACCGAGGCGTCGCCCAACGTCCTGTGCCTCGACGCGCGCGACGCTGCGCGGTACCCGGGATGTGTCGGCCGGCCCTACAGCTACGTTGACGTGGAGCTTCGGGATCCCGAGGGACTCCGGATCGAAGGAGACGGCGTCGGTGAGCTGTGGGTCTCGGGCCCCAACGTGTTCGCCGGCTACTGGGGGGACCCAGCCGCGAGCGCGGAGGCGATCAGCGCCGGCTGGCTCGAGACGGGAGACTTGGCCGAGCGCGACGCGCACGGGGTCTTCCGGATCTGTGGGCGCGTGAAGGACGTCTTCGTCTCGGGTGGAGAGAACGTCTATCCGGCGGAGGTCGAAGCCGTGCTGCGCGAGCACCCGCGCATCGGCGACGCAGCGGTCATCGGCGTGGCGGACCGGCGTTGGGGCGAGGTGGGCTGGGCGTTCGTCGAGCAGCGGGGAGGCGAAGCGCTGAGCGAGCAGGAGGTCATCGACTACTGCAGAGCGCGCCTGGCAGGGTTCAAGGTCCCCCGCGAGGTGGTCGTGATGGAGCGGATCCCCCACCTCGACACCGGCAAGGTCGACAAGCGCCGGCTCGCCGTCGTCGCCTCAGACAGGACCGCCGCAGGTGAGCGTGCTCAGCCGGCTCCGCCGCGCAGGCGAGCGCGATGACGGCCGCCGGGTCTCGGGAGCCCCTGGGCGAAGGCCGTGGGCGCCGAGAGCCCGTCGTCGGTGGCTCGCGGCCGCTCGACGGACGGCGTGCGCTGGTCACGGGTGGCGCGAGCGGGATCGGGCGCGCCTGTGCGCGGCGTCTCGGCGACCTCGGTGCCACGTTGGTCGTCGCCGATCGCGATGCCGAGGGCGCGGCGGCCGTCGCCGCCGAGGTGGGCGGCGAGACCTGGGTGGTCGACCTCGCTGACCCGCGGGCTGTCCAAGAGGTGGACCCCGACGTCGACGTGCTCGTCAACAACGCCGGGTTCCAGCACGTGGCCCCGCTGCCCACATTCCCGCCCGAGACCTTCCACGAGATCATCGCCGTGATGCTGGAGGCTCCGTTCCTCCTCTGCCGTGCTGTGCTGCCGCATATGTACGAACGGGGCTGGGGGCGGATCGTGCACGTCTCGAGCGTGCACGGCTTGCGCGCGTCTCCGTTCAAGTCGGCGTACGTGGCGGCCAAGCACGGTTTGGAGGGGCTGTCCAAGGTGGTCGCGCTCGAGGGCGCGGCGCGCGGGGTGACGTCCAACACGGTCTGCCCTGCCTACGTGCGGACCCCCCTCGTCGAGGGGCAGATCGCAGCGCAGGCCCGTCTGCACGGCGTCAGCGAGGAAGAGGTGGTGGCGAACGTGCTGTTGGAGGCGTCCGCGATCAAACGACTCGTCGAGCCGGCGGAGGTGGCGGCCATGGTCGGGTACCTCTGCAGCCCGGAGGCCGGCTTCATCACCGGAGCCTCGATGGTCATCGACGGCGGCTGGACGGCACGCTGAGGCCTGGGACGGCGTCGGTCGTCAGCCAGCGCGAGGCTCAGCGGTGAGCTGCCAGTGCACCCTGGAGGCGGAGCCAGGGATGTGGGCGGCCACGACGACGGCACCGGGCTCCCCGGCGCGAACTGGCGGTGGCACCGCCTGCCCGAGGTCGTTCGAGGCCACCTCCACCGATCGGCTGGCGCCGAGGAACGTGGCCCTCCCCGCGACGACCACGAAGACGACGGGGGCATGGGCGACGGGCGCCCCGTCCAAGGTCACCTCTGCGACGAGGGGTGCGAACAGCAGGCCCAGCGCCGCAGCTTGCCGATTGCCCGACACGAGAGCGAGCTCGGGGAGTCCGTAGGTGAACGCGCCGACTTCGGTGGCCGTTCCCCCGAGGGAAGTGACCGACACCGTGGCCCCTCCATCACGGCCGGCAGGAGCGATCGCGTTGCACTCGGTGTCGCTGGCACATGCAAGGCGATCGACCGGACGGCCGCCGATGTCGATCCGCGTGGTGCTCGACAGGTCGCTGCCCGTCACCGTGATCCGCGTGCCGCCTTCGACAGCGCCAACCGAGGGCGTCACCCCGGAGATGCGGGGAGCCGGCAGCGGTTCGGGGCCAGGCGGAGAGGTGAAGTACCGCAGCTCTTTCGCCCAGGTGAATGTCAGATCTGCCGTCGGGAAACCATACAAGAGCTCGAACGTGTACGAGCTCGCCCTCGTGTCGCCCACTGCGTAGCCGTTGGCGGAGTAGCCGCCGCCTCCGACGAGAGGTTCCGTGCTCGTGTTCTCGAGAATGAGGTCTCGATGGCCCCAGCAGCCCGCCAGTTTCGTCGGCGAGCAATCGTCCGTGTACATGAATGCAGCGTCTGCGCCGAGCGAGTCTGTGGATCTGGTTGCGTCCCAGATCGATCCTCCGGGGCAATCGCAGCTCGGAAAGTGCGGATCGGTACCGTTTCGCGCGCCATCTTGCGCGTACTGGTTCAGCGCCGGGGAAAGGCCCACGATCGGCGGTTCGCCGCGGTTCACGCGCTCGAGGTCGAAGACGACCAGAAGTTGCTCGGGGACCGTCAGCGTCGCGAAGTTCGTCGGCAGCTCGAGAGGTCCGACGCCTTCCCCTGCGCGACAGAAGTCGATCACGGCCAGTTCCGTCGGTCGGACCGGATCGCAGTACACCGTCGGCGTGCCAGGGGGGGTTGTCCCCAGATCGTGGCGCAGCGCGCTGTCTGGCTTCATGCGCGGTGTGTGCGGCGTCGTCGATCGCTGCAGCACGGACAGTCGGGCGAGACTGGGGGTCCCATCGGGCACGTGCACGGGGCTGGTGAGCGCGGCTGCGAGCAGCACCGCCGCAGCGGCGATGCCTGCGACGAGCGCTGCCCCCGGGCCCATGGGCCTGCACCTCACGAGCCCATCCCCACGGATCTGGCGTCCCTGGCGGCGCGGATCTGGCAAGGTCGCAGCGAGGCTATCTCCGCGGCCTCGGCATCACTGGACGGTCACGTGCTCGGGGCGGACGCGCACGATCACTCGGTGGTCGCCGGGTTGGTGCCATGGGTAGACGTCCTGGTCCAGGTACTTCTTCGCCATCGAGTCGATGAACGCGTAGTCGGGATCCTCGTCGATGCGATCGACCACGCCGCGGATCTCGACATAGCGGTACGGATCGTCCGGGTCCGTGATCGACAGCGCGATGAGGCGGTTCTTCTGCAAGTTGCGGTACTTCTGGCGACGGGTCGTCTGACTGAACGAGAGCTCGTGGCCATCCCAGCCGTACCACACGGGCGAGCTGTGGGGCTCTCCGTGCGGCCCGATCGTGGCCACGTGGGCAAAACCCTTCTTCTCCAGGATGTCGATGTGGCTCTCGGGAACGACGGAGCTGGTCTCGGACATCGGAGTCTCCCTGGCTTGTCGAAGTGGATGAACGCTGCGAGGAGCAGCGTAGGCGAGCGAAGCTGCTCATCGGTCGAAGAGGCTCTGCGCATCTCCACCGCCTGCCTCGGCCGTCGCGTCAGTGGCTCAATCGTGCGACGTGCTCGCCGGCCCCAAGCCCGAGTACGGCGAGTCGATGCCCGCGGGGAGCTTCTCGACGGGCCAGCCGAGCAGCTCGACTGCGGATTGGAAGGCGAACCGGTCGGTCATGCCGGCGACGTAGGCGACGGCCCGGGTGAGCGGATCCGACTCGATCTGGTTGTCCGAGGGGATGCGGGACGGCTCGGAGGCGAAGTAGTCGACGAGCGCGCGCAGCACCGAGACGACCGCCTTTCCCTGCTCCACCGACGCGGGTCGCATGTAGATCCGCTCGTAGTTGAAGGCGCGCAAGGTGGCGAGCGCCGACGCCTCGGTGGCCGGCATGGCGACCACGCCGTGGTCCAGGATCCCGCTCACGAGCGCCGTGACGAACGCGTCGACCTGCCTGCTCCGAGTCCGGCCCGCGACGTCCCTCACCTCCTCTGGCAGGTCCGACGCCGAGACGATCCCGGCCTCGAGCGCGTCCTCGAGGTCGTGGGTGCAGTACGCGATCCTGTCGCACCAGCTGAGCACGTGCCCTTCGGGGGTGGAAGGGCTCGGGAGCGACCAGCTGTGGCAGCGGACCCCGTCGAGGGTCTCGCGGCACAGGTTGAGCGGGCGCAGCACGATGTCGGCGCCGAAGATCGCGTGGTGGTACCCGGGGATGTACTCCTCGAAGGCTGTCTCGCTCACGTGCCCGACGGGGCCGTGGCCGATGTCGTGCGCGAGCGCCATCGCGTCGAGCAGGTCGACGTTCAGGCCCGTCGCCCGACCAACCGCCGTCGAGATCTGGGCGACCTCCAGCGCGTGGGTGAGACGGGTCCGCTGGTGGTCCTTGGGGTGGACGAACACCTGCGTCTTGCCCGCCAGCCGTCGGAAGGCGGCCGAGTGGAGCACCCGGTCCCGGTCCCGCTCGAAGCAGGTGCGGTACGGGTCCGGCTCCTCTGGGTGTACGCGACTGCCGGACCCGACGGCGCGCGTCGCTCCGGGCGCGAGGTCGTGTGCTTCCTGGGCCTCTCGTGCACGACGGGCAATCCGGAGCCCTTTCACCTTCACCGTGTCGGTCTGTGCGTGGGCGAAGACGAGCCGTCCGGACGCGTCGAGTGTCCCGGACATCGTCGAGGCCCAGATCGCGGTCCGCTTCGTGCGCTTCTCGGGCATCGGACCGATTCTTGCGCACGCGCTCGGCACGGGCTCCCAGGTCGGCGCCCGGTACAGGCCCCGAAGCGGCCGCCTGCAGGGGGGAGGCCGGAGGGCGCCGACTACCCCGGCTACCCCCGGGCTCCGGCTACTCCGGCCACCCCCGGGCTCCGGCTACTCCGGCCACCCCCGGGCTCCGACTACCCCGGCTACCCCCGGGCGCCGACGGCTGTCGAGCCCCCGAGTCGGTGACACGCGTCGCGGTCACGGTGCGGATCTTGTTCGCGCAGACCGCCGCGACCGAGTCACCAGGATGGAGCTGTGTGAGAGAGCCCGCCGTGCTCTCGGTGATCGAGGTCCCCGGGGTCGTGTCCACCCGCCGACCGTACCTGCGGCCTCTTGGACGCAGAAGTCCTTCCCTGTGATCAGCTTGATCGCGCCGGAGATCCCGCCCCCGAGTGACGGCGGAGCTGGCACGGGGTATGTCCCACATGAAGAACCTGCTCCGATCGAATGGAAACTGCGAGGTCCAGTGTTCACCGCGCGCACCAGTACTGCCCTCGGCCGCGTGCATGCCCTGACGTATGGCCAAGGTCCCCTCGGTGCCCGAGATCTCGCGTCGCCCGTCGGCCACCCGCGCAAATGCCATGGTGCTTGGGCGCTACGGTACCGGGTCGGCACTGCCCGCAGGGAGGTGGGTCGGGGCGAGGAGACGCTGATGGACGAGGATGGGCGTGCGACACGGCCGGTGACGCGGGCACGGTTCAGCATCGTCATTCCCGCCCTGA
>JAJYMD010000180.1 GCA_021787255.1 Actinomycetes bacterium
TCCCGTCGTCGTGTCCCCACCGCCGCCCGGGCGTGCCGCCCGGCCACGCCGCGGGCGACACGTCTGGTTATCCTTCGCCGACCTCGCCGGTCAGCTAGCCTTTCCCCAACAGTATCGGGCTGTGCACCCGCGCACACTTCACGAGCGAGGCGCAATCATGACCACGTCGAAGCCTCACGCAAGGAGCTCGCGGTGAGCGCGTCCCGGGCACCTGCTGCGACCACCGCCACGCCCGACCCCGCCGACGTCCGGGAGTTCGTGGAAGCGCTCGACGGAGCGCAGGCACGCCTCCGTTCCGTCGCGGACCGGGCGCTCGGCGAGCTCGGGGGTGGGATCACGGCCACCCAGCTGCGACTCCTCGACCGCCTGGACCGCCTGGGCGAGTCCCGCTTGATCGACCTCGCCGACGCGCTGTCCATCGCGCCGTCCACGGCGACGCGGCTGTGCGACGCGCTCGCAGACCGCGACCTCATCGTGCGCCATCGCCGCGGGCACGACCGCAGGGAGCTCCAGATCCACCTGACCGAGGCCGGCACGGCCCTGCTCGCTTCGGTGCGGGCACGCACGCTGGCCGGGTGGGAGAGCGCGCTCGGCCGCGTCAGCGCGCACGAACGCCGACGTGCCGCGGGGATCCTGCGCCGGCTCGCGGAGGGCCGCGCCGACGCGGTGGGGACCACCCTGCTCGAGGGCCGGCCGGGCATCTCGGCCTGAGCCATCGGGCACCAGCCCGCGTCTGGGGTCCTTCGGCCCTGGGCGGCTCTCGGACGCCACCGTATGGTGGGACCGCCCGACCCGGGGCTCCCGAGGGGGAGACGATGCCGCGCGATGCGAACCGCCGAACGAGCTGAGCTCCCCCGACCCTCGACGCACGACCGACGCTGGTTGGTGCTCGGCGTCCTCTGCGTCAGCCTGCTCGTCGTCAGCCTGGACAACACGATCCTCAACGTCGCGATCCCCGACATCGTCCGCGCGCTGCACGCATCCTCGGCCGACCTCCAATGGGTCGTCGACGTCTACGCGGTCGTGTTCGCCGGCCTCCTGCTGGTCTTCGGCAACCTCGGCGACCGCGTCGGCCGCAAGTGGGTGCTCGCCGCCGGCCTCGCCGTCTTCGGCTCGGGCTCCGCGCTGAGCGCGTTCTCGGGGACGGCCACCCACCTGATCGCCGCGCGCGCCCTCATGGGCATCGGCGCGGCGGCCATCATGCCCTCCACCCTCTCGGTGCTCACCAACGTCTTCACCGGCGCGGAGGAGCGGGCGCGAGCCATCGGGATCTGGTCGGGCACGACCGGCGTCGGTGTGGCGGCCGGCCCGGTGATCGGGGGCTGGCTGCTCGCCCACTTCTGGTGGGGCTCCGTCTTCCTGGTGAACGTGCCGATCTGCGCCGCCGGGCTCGCCCTCATGCTGTGGGTCGTGCCCAGCTCCAAAGACCCGGCGGCCAAGCGACCCGACCTCGTCGGCGCGGTGCTCTCGACGGCCGGCATGGGACTGCTGCTGTGGGGCATCATCGAGGCGCCCGGGCGGTCGTGGACCTCTCCCCTCGTGCTCGCCGCCGTCTGCGGCGGCCTCGCGGTCATCGGGGGCTTCGTCCTCTGGGAACGCCACGTCGACCATCCCATGCTCGAGCTCTCGTTCTTCTCGTCGCGGCGGTTCTCGGTCGCGATCGTCGCGATGGGGCTCGTGATCTTCGCCCTCATGGGAGGCTTGTTCCTCTTCACCCAGTACCTCCAGTTCTCGCTCGGTTACAGCGCCTTCGACACCGGCCTGCTGATCTCGCCCATCGCGATCGTCATCGTGGTCGTCGCCCCGTTGTCGATCGCGCTCGACCGGCGGATCGGGACGAAGGCCGTCGTCGGGACGGGGCTCGCGCTCGTGGCGGTCGCGTTCGCGATGCTGGCCTTCACCTCGGCGCACGCCCGCTACGCCGACGCCGTCGCGGCGTTCACGCTCATGGGCGTGGGGACCGGGCTCGCCTTCGCGCCGACCACGGAGGCGGTGATGGGCTCGGTCTCCCTCGAGCGGGCCGGCGTCGGCGCCGCGACGAACAGCGCGTCGCTGCAGATCGGCGGGGCGACGGGGGTGGCGGTGCTCGGCAGCCTGCTCGAGACGCGCTACCAGGGCCGCCTCGCGCCGCTGCTCGCGCGCTACCCGGTGCCCCACAGCGTGCTCCAGCTCATCCTCGGCTCCCTCGGGGGCGCGCTGGCGGTGGCGGAGCAGGTGGGCGGCCACCTCGGCGCCCTGCTGGCGTCCGACGCGCGCGCCGCTTTCGTGAGCGGGATGGACCTCGCGGTGGCGGTGGCGGCGGTGGTGGTCGGCGTCGCCGCGCTCGTCGTGGTGCTGGCGCTCCCCGACCGGCCCCGGCCCCTGCAGGCAGTCGAGCGGCGCGAGCCGGCGGGCGAGCCCGATCGCGCTCGCACCGGCTCGCCCGGCTCGCCCGGGGTGATCGGCGGGGGTCCCACCTGACCGGACGCCGTCAGGACGACAGCAGCTCGCGCACCGCCCGTGCGATCTCGAGGTCCTCCCGGGCGTGCACCACCAGCACCGCCGCACGGCTCTGCAGCCCCGACACGACGCGGTCGTCAGGGTCGGGCTCGCCGTCGCCGTCGCCGGGCAGGGGGACAGGGGCGCCGCGCTCGCCGATCGGGGCCACCCCGATCAGCCCGAGCCCGGCGCAGACGTCGGCCCGCAGGCGTGCAGAT
>JAJYMD010000022.1 GCA_021787255.1 Actinomycetes bacterium
CATCACCGTGACGCTCGTCTTGTACACGGTGCTCCAACGGAGGGGCAACCGTTGGCTGCGGTAGCGCTCCCGCGCCGCGCCGGGCGCCGCCGCTCCACGCGGCGGCGGTTCCCGCTGTGGAGCGCGCTGTGGCTCGTCGTCGCCGTGCTCTACTTCCTCGTGCCCGTCTGGTCGCTGCTGCAGTTCAGCTTCCAGGGGCAGCTGGCGAACGGTCATGCCCCGGGCTTCCACTGGTTCCTCGCCGTCTTCGACGACCCGTCGTTCCGATCGAGCTTCTGGCTCTCGGTGCAGATCGCGCTCGAGACGGTGGCGGTGAGCCTCGTCATCGTCGTCCCCACGATCTTCTGGGTCCATCTGCGCCTGCCGCGCCTGCGGCCCGCGATGGAATTCATCTCCGTCCTGCCGTTCGTCGTCCCGCCGATCGTGCTGGTCGTCGGGATCATCCCGTTCCTCGAGGGCGTGTCCTGGCTGTACTCGCGCCCCGAGGTGCTGCCCCTCATCTACGTCGTCTTCGCGCTGCCGTTCCTCTACCGATCGCTCGACGCCGGGCTGCGAGCCATCGACCTTCGGACGCTGAGCGAGGCGGCCGAGAGCCTCGGTGCGTCGCCCGCGCGCACCCTCCTGTCGGTCGTGGTGCCGAACCTGCGAACCGCGGTCATCGCCGGCTCGATGCTCACCTTCGCGATCGCGATGGGCGAGTACACGATCGCCAGCCTTCTTGCGTTCCCGACCTTCCCCGTGTACATCTTCAGCATCGGCCAAGGGCCGCTCGCCCACGAGGCCACGGCCCTGTCGGTGATCAGCCTCCTGCTCACGTGGGCAGCGATGGTGGCCATGTTCCTGATGGGCAGGGGCGGACGCAACGTCGGCCAGTTCGGCGTGACGAAGTAGCCCGGCGAGCGGGGTGCGAGGGAGGCACATGGCGACAGTCCAGCTTCGGGGGATCACCCGACGCTTCGGGAACGTGCTCGCCCTCGACTCGCTCGACCTGCACGTCGCGTCCGGCGAGCTCGTGTCGCTGCTCGGCCCGAGCGGGTGCGGCAAGACGACGGCGCTGCGGATCGTCGCCGGCTTCGAGTGGCCGGACAGCGGCGAGGTCATCGTCGGCGGCGAGGACGTCCTCGGCCTGCCGGCGAACCGCCGGCACATGGGGATGGTCTTCCAAGCGTACAGCCTGTTCCCCAACATGACGGCGCAGGAGAACGTCGAGTTCGGCCTGCGGGTGCGACGGCGGGCGAGAGCCGAGCGGTCGCGCCGCGCGACGGAGCTCCTCGAGCTCGTGGGACTGGGCGAGGCGAGGGCCCGCTACCCCCGCCAGCTCTCCGGCGGCCAGCAGCAGCGGGTGGCGCTCGCGCGCAGCCTCGCGATCGAACCGCGTGTGCTGCTGCTCGACGAGCCGCTGTCCGCGCTCGACGCCAAGGTGCGCCTCCAGCTGCGAGAGGAGGTGCGGCGGATCCAGCTCGAGCTCGGCATCACGACCCTCTACGTCACCCACGACCAGGAGGAGGCCCTGTCGATCTCCGACCGCGTCGCCGTGATGTCGCAGGGGCGCATCGAGCAGGTCGGGACCCCCGCCGAGATCTACGGCAGCCCGCTCACCCCGTTCGTCGCCAACTTCGTGGGCACCATCAACCGGCTGGAGGCGACGGTCGTCTCCGCCGCGGACGGGACCGTGCGCTGCGGGACCGCTCTCATGTCCGCGGGCGCGGCGGTGGGCGGGCGTTCCGCGGGGGACGTGGTGACCCTCTACGTGCGCCCTGAGGACGTGCGCCTCGTGCCGCTGCGCGCGGGACAGGCGCCGCCGCCGGAGACGGTCGAGGCGAAGGTGACGAGCATCACCTTCCTCGGTCCTGTCACGCGCGTCGCGCTGGCGTCGAGCCTCGGCGGCCTGCTCGCCGACACCTCCAGCACGGTCGCGCTCGACCTGGCCATCGGCACGCCCGTGGGCGTCAGCATCGAGAGCGGGACCCTGCGGACGCTCGGGAGCCGGTCCACCGCCCCGCTGACCACCGCCGCGCCGGCCGTGCAGTGAGGACGGTGGGCCCCGGTTCCACCCGCGACGTCACGCTCGGGCCCGGCGAGGTGGCGCGGGTGGGCACGCGCCAGCCCTACCGGCGGCTCGCACCGGGTCCCGGCGCGGAGCGCATCCTCCGCGACGAGCTGTCGACCGGGGGCAGAGCGGACCGGGCGAGCCGCAGCCTGGTGTACCTCGTGCACCTCACCGACCTGCAGCTCGCCGACGTCCAGTCGCCCGGTCGGTTCGAGTTCCTCGAGGCCTACCGGGGGGAGCCCGGGGCGGCGCCGCTGGTCCCCGCGCAGCGGGCGCAGGAGGCGCTGTGCGCTCACGGCGTGGCCGAGATGGTCCGCGAGGTCGGCCGCCACCTCGAGAGCCGCGACACCGGGGCGTCGCTCGACCTGGCGGTGAGCACGGGGGACAGCATCGACAACGCTCAGTGGAACGAGCTCGAGTGGTACCTCGCCCTGCTGTCCGGCGGCGAGGTGCCGCTCGGCGGGGGCAGGGAGTACGAAGGCGTCCAACGCGCCGACTGGCCCGGGACGCTCTACTGGAAGCCCGACGAGGCCGACGGGCGGTTCCAGCGTGAGCTCGGGTACCCGACGCTGCCCGGCCTGCTCCGGGAGGCTGTCGCGCCGATCCGGAGCGGAGGGCTGCCGGTCGGTTGGGTGTCGTGC
>JAJYMD010000362.1 GCA_021787255.1 Actinomycetes bacterium
GTGGCGGGCTCCATGGAGCGGACGATCCGCTCTGCGATGTTGCCGAAGTGGCGCCGCCAAGTCTCGTCACGGCGATATGGATTGCCGCAGTCGTGGGCATAGTAATAGGCACCGAAGGCCCACGAGAGATCTCGCTGGCGATCCTCCGGGCGTGACGGGCACATGGACATGGGGCAAGGCTACCCAGTGGTCGGGTTGGGCGCGAGGCTAGGTCGAGGGTGCGAAGGACCAACGCCCGCCGAGGGACACCACGCCGCCGACGCGCTCTCGGGGCGTGCCGGGCTCGACGTCGAAGCGGAAGGCCCGGTGTCGGTGGTCATACGCGTGGAGACCCCAATAGTCATAGATAGTCGCGCTGAGGTCGTAAGTACCGGGCAACAGCATGAGGGGGTCGATCTCCACCTCGACTCGGCCGCTTCCGTCGATCTTTTCGATGTTGAGGTTGACGTCGCGGGTGTTCGGACCGCAGATGTGGAGCCCGTCTACGCGGTGTAGGGCGATGCCGAAGCAGGGCGCAGAGATCGGTTGCTGCGTGCTGTATCGGATACGTATGCACACGCGGCTGCCGGTGACGACTCGCCTCGTGGGCGAGCCGTCCGGTCCCAGCAGTTCAATCCTGTCCACCAGCGCTTCGCCAGAGCCCCAGCGGCTGCCGTCGCCTTCGTCGTGCTGGCTGTCGTGATGTACCTGGCCGAGGTACTTCTCGACCACCGCGGCGCCCGGGCCGCTTGCGTTGACGTTGCCGTGGTCGAGCCAGATGGCCTGGTCGCAGAGGTTACGGACGCTGTCGAGCGAATGGGACACCAGGACGATGGTCCGACCGCTCGACGCCAGGTCTGAGATCTTCTCGTAGCACTGTCGTTGGAACTGCTCGTCGCCGACCGCGAGGATCTCGTCGATGAGCAAGACGTCGGGCTGGACGTTGAGCGCGACGGAGAAGCCGAGTCGGACGTACATGCCAGAGGAGTAGTTCTTCACGGGCGCGTCGATGAACTCCCCGATGCCGGCGAAGTCGACGATGTCGTCGAAACGTCGCCGGAGCTCGGCGTTCGAGAGGCCGAGGATGGAGCCGTTCAGGAAGACGTTCTCGCGTCCGGAGAGCTCCGGGTGGAATCCTGCGCCGAGCTCGAGCAGCGCCGAGACCTTCCCGTGCACGTCGATGCGCCCCGAGTCCGGGCGCAGGATGCGCGCGAGGCACTTGAGCATCGTGCTCTTCCCGGAGCCATTGGCACCGATGATTCCGAACGTCGAGCCTGCCGGCACCGAGAACGAGACGTGGGACAGCGCCCAGAACTCCGTGAACCGGGCGCGACGTCCTCGTAGGACGGCGGCCTTCAGCGTCTGGTTGCGCTCGTCGTACTTGCGGTAGCGCTTGGAGACGTCGTCGACGACCACCGCGTGGGCGGCCACGCGTCAGACCTCCTCGGCCAGCCGCGGCTCGAGCCGACGGAACACGAGGATCCCGGCACCGAGGGTCAGGAGCGACACGGCCACGAGGTACAGAAGATCGTGGAGGGGCGGCACGCGCAGGTCGTAGAGGAGGTAGCGGAAGCAGTTGACGAACTGCGTGGTCGGGTTCAGCCCGTAGATGAGCCGCACCGGGATCCCGTGCGCGGTCATGGGCACCGAGGTGATGGAGTACACGATGGGTGCCGCGTAGAAGAGGAGGTTCAGGCCGATAGTAGTGATGTACTCGAGATCTCGGAAATAGACGTTGAGTGGGCTGAGTATCAGCGCGATCCCGCTCACGAACATCAGCTGCAGGACGAGCACCACGAGCAACAGTGGAATCCAGGGAAGGACGAAGTTCCCTACGGCTAGCATCACTATGACGAGCGCAAGCACTTCGATGAGCGCGGTGATCAAGGCCGATCCGACACTTGCGAAGACGAGGATCTGGCGGGGCAAATAGACGCGTTGGATGAGGTTCGCGTTGCCGAGCAGGCTGCGCATCGACCCGTTCACCGTATTGGTGAAGAAGTTCCACGAGACGAAGCCACAGGTCATGAAGAGCGGGAAGTTGTGGAACCCGCTGGGCTCGCCGGGGGGGACCTGGACCTTCAGGAAGTAGCCGAAGACGACGATGTAGATGCCGATGGTCGACAGCGGGGTGACGAACGACCACGTCCAGCCCAGGATCGACTTCCGGTAACGTCCGCGAAGGTCCCGAAGCGTGAGGTTGAGCAGGAGCTCCCGGGTGGGAGTGAGCTGCGCGAGTCTCGAGGCCAAGTCTGCTCCTGAACGTGTCCAGCGGCGCACGCGCTCTCAGGCCGTGCGACCGCCTCTCGGCGGCCATGGCCAAGCCGGTCACTGATAGTACCCTGGTGCTCGCCGGCGCGGGCCATCTGGCCTGTTCATGCTGGCGCGCCTGGTGAGGCGTCCTCAGCCAGTGCCGGTCCGGTGGCCAGTGGCGCGCGAGCCAGCGCATCAGGACCGGGGTTGTCGAATCGCGCGCGGAGATTGAACCGGCCCTTCAGCTTGCGTACGCGGTTAGCTGGCCGTATAGTCCCAGGGGACGCCTGTCCCTGCCCGTCGCATATAGACCGGCGTGCGCACGTGCAACTTGCGGCGGCTGCTGGCCTCATATGGAAGAGAGCAGAAAGCGGAGCTGTGTAGCAGCCTCGCTCGTATCCTCGACACGTGGACCGGTCGACAATGGAAAGCGAACCAAGACAGATAGC
>JAJYMD010000213.1 GCA_021787255.1 Actinomycetes bacterium
TCGTGGAGGGCCGTGCCGGCCGGGACGAGGTCGCTCGGCTTGCCGGGGTACGCGAAGAACGACGCAGGCGCGCGTGCGCCGGCGAGCACGAGGTGCCGGGCGCCGCTGAGCTGGCTGGTGGCCATCTCGCCGTAGTAGGCGAGCTTCTCGACGTCGGGGAGCCCGCCGCCGCGCGCGTGGACGGCCGGGAAGGTCTCGGCGAGGAGCCTCGCCCCGGTGGCATGCGCGACGCGGGCCGCAGCCTCGAGCCCCCGCTCACGCAGGGCCGCTCCCCCGACGAGGAGGACCACCGGGTCCCCGGACCTGAAGACCTTCGCAACCGATTCGATGGTCTGCGCCGGGACCACAGGCGCGGGTGCGACGGGCCGGGGTGCCGCAGCTGCCGCGCCGTCGCTCCACGACACGTCGGCGGGCACGATGAGCGTGGCGATGCTTCCGGGGGGGCCGTAGCTCGCGGCCACCGCCTCGGCCGCGTCCGCGCCGACGTCCTCTGGGCGCGTGCTCGAGCGCTGCCACGCCGACACGGAGCGCGCGAGGCCCCACAGGTCGGACTGGAGGGGGGCGTCGAAGCGCTGGTGGTAGGTCGCGTGGTCGCCGACGACGTTGACGAGCGGGACTCGCGCTCGACGCGCGTTGTGGAGGTTCGCCCACCCGTTGGCGAGCCCCGGACCCAGGTGGAGAAGCGTCGCCGCAGGCCTTCCTGCGATGCGTGCATAGCCGTCCGCGGCACCGGTCGCGACTCCCTCGAAGAGGGTGAGCACCGCGCGCATCTCGTGGACGCGGTCGAGCGCAGCGACGAATTGCAGCTCGGAGGTCCCGGGGTTCGAGAAGCACACGTCGACACCCGCTCCGACGAGGGTGCGTAGGAGTGCCTCCGCGCCGTTCATCGCCCTTCCGAAGAACGCTCGACGGACCAGCCCGCGGCTGCGGCGGCCCAGCCCGAGCCTGCGGCGGACCGGCCCGAAGCCGCGGCAGCCTGTGGCAGCGGGGTGTCGAGCAGCCGGCCGGGTCCGAGGATGCCGTTCGGGTCGAAGGCGGCCTTGATCCGCCGCATCAGCGAGATCTTCGCGGGGTCTTCGAGCTCTTGGAAGTAGGAGCGCTTCTCGGTGCCGATGCCGTGCTCGCCGGACACTGCGCCCCCAAGGTCGCGCGCCGCTCGAAAGAGCGCCTCGAGGAGCTCGTGACGACGGCGGGCGTCTGGCTGGAACACCGAGAGGTGGACGTTGCCATCACCGACGTGCCCGCACCCCGAGATGATCGCCCCGTGCTGGTCGCCGAGCTGGGCGGCCCTCGTGAGGAGGGCGGGGATCTCCGAGCGCGGCACGACCGTGTCCACGATGTCGTCGGCGCCGAGGGCCTTGGCGACGAAGAAGACGCGCTCGCGCGCCGAGACGAGGCTCGTTCCCGCCGACGGCTGGAGCACGTAGACGTCCAGGGCACCGTGCCGCTCGAGGAGCTCTGCGGCTGCCTCCGTGTCCTCGTCGAGGCGGTCGGCACGCGCGCTTTCGAGCACGACGACCAGGTACGCGGCCGTGGTCTCGCGCACGTGGCAAGGGATGCCGAGCTCGATCCCCGCCTCCTCGACGATCGCCCCCATCGCGCCGGTGTCGAGGTACTCGAGGACGACCGGTGCGATCCCGCTTGCAAGGAGAGGCGGGATCGCCGCAGCGACGAGCCCCAAGGTCGAGAACGGCGCGAGGAGCGTCGCGTGGTGCGCGAACCGCGGGACGAGCTTCACGGTCACCTCGGTCACGAGCGCCAAGGTCCCCTCGCTCCCGAGCACGAGCTGGGTGAGGTCGTAGCCCGAGGAGGACTTCACGAGCTTGCCGCCGGTGCGCAGCACCTCTCCTCCGGGCAGCACAAGCTCGAGACCGAGCACGTGGTGACGCGTCACCCCGTAGCGCACGGCGCGCATCCCCCCGGCGTTCGTCGCGACGTTGCCGCCCAGCGACGAGCGCATCTCCCCGGGATGGACGGGGTAGACGAAACCGAGTGGACGGAGGGCGTCGTCGAGCTCGTGCAAGGTGACGCCCGGCTGGGCGACGGCGACGTGGTTCTGCTCGTCGATCTCGAGGATCTTGGCCATCTGGTCGAAGCACACGACGATCCCTTCGGCGACGGGCCGGGCGCCGCCTGAGAGCCCGGTGCCGCTGCCGCGGGCCACGACGGGGATCCGCTCGGCGTCGGCGAGGGCGAGCAGCGCGCTCACCTGCTCCGTCGTCGAGGGGCGGACGACAGCCAGGGGCACGGAGGGCTCGCCGGTCAGCGCCTCGTCGTGGGTGTCCTCCTCGCGCACATCGTCCCTCGCGTCGACATGGCCGGGACCGGTGATCGCGCGCAGCGCGTGGAGGAGCTCTTGGACGTCCACCGGATCACATCGTGGTGCCGAGGGGCGGAGAGGAGAGGAGGTCGCGCATCTCGGCGAGGTGCCTCGCGGCACGCGCGGGGCTCGCCTCGGCGCTGTCACGTCGCAGCTCTTCGAGGGCACGCTCGAGGGGGGCGAGCCAAGGAGAGGCGTGCCGCTCGGGCACGTTGTCGACCGCGCTCGCGGCACCCGGCCAAAGAGCCCAGGTGCAGGTGAGCTCCTCTTCTGCCCGGGACAGCGCGACGTAGAACAGCCTTCGTTCCTCCGCCTTCGCGGCGCTCGATCGAGCGGTGACGAGCGGGACGAGACCGTC
>JAJYMD010000306.1 GCA_021787255.1 Actinomycetes bacterium
GGGGGGTAGCCGGTGATGGCGAGCTCGGGAAGCACGCACACGTCCGCGCGGAGCGCCTCGGCCCGGCGGAGCGCGTCGAGGATCCGGGCGACGTTGCCGTCGAGGTCGCCGACGACGACATCGAGCTGGGCTCCTGCGACGCGCAGCACCATGTGCTCAGCCTACGGGCGGAGGACGGCTCCGGGCGGCTGGGTCGGGTCGGACCCCCGCGCGACGTGCGCCCCCCCGGAGGCAGTTCACGCGCTGTTCACGCGCCGGATGCTGCTCGGTCGCGCAACTGCTGCTCTAATGGTCGACGGTCCCGGCGGTCGCAGGCCCGGGGCGCGAACCACACCGCGCGACGGCGAAGACGAAGAGGAGGCACGTGAGCTACCAGGCCGAGTACATCTGGATCGACGGGACCGAGCCGTCGCCGCTGGTCCGGAGCAAGACCAAGATCGTCCCCCACGGCAAGAAGCCCGGGATCTGGGGGTTCGACGGCTCGAGCACCAACCAGGCCACCGGGGCCAATTCCGACTGCGTCCTCCAGCCGGTCTTCGTCTGCCCCGACCCGCTGCGCGGGCCCGACGACCTGCTGGTGATGTGCGAGGTGCTCGACGTCGACCTCGCCCCCCACCCGACCAACACGCGCCACGACTGCGTGGCCACCGCCGAGCGGTACGCAGCCCACGAGCCGTGGTTCGGCTTCGAGCAGGAGTACACCTTCCTGCAGAACGGCCGCCCGCTCGGCTGGCCGACGACGGGCTACCCCGCTCCCCAGGGTCCGTACTACTGCGGGGTCGGTGGGGACAAGATGCCCGGGCGCGAGATCGTGGAGCGCCACACCGCCGCGTGCATCAGGGCTGGCATCGCGATCGAGGGCACCAACGCCGAGGTGATGATGGCCCAGTGGGAGTTCCAGATCGGGATCCTTCCTCCCCCGGAGTGCGCCGACCAGCTTTGGACCGCGCGCTGGCTGCTCTTCCGGATCGCGGAGGACTTCGGCGTGTACGCGACCCTCGAGCCGAAGCCGATCCTCGGGGACTGGAACGGCGCCGGCTGCCACACGAACTTCTCGACGAAGGAGATGCGCGCGGACGGGGGCTGGGACGCGATCATCGCCGCCTGCGAGGCGCTCGGGAAGAACGTCGACGAGCACGTCGAGCACTACGGCTTCGGGATCGAGATGCGCCTCACCGGCAAGCACGAGACCCAGCACTACTCGAAGTTCAGCTACGGGGTCTCCGACCGGGGTGCCTCTGTCCGCATCCCCTGGCAGGTGGCGAAGGACAAGAAGGGCTACATCGAGGACCGGCGGCCGAATGCCAACATGGACCCGTACGTGGTGAGCAGGCTCCTCGTGAGCACCGTGTGCGGCGCGGCCGAGGGCGACGCCGCGAAGGGCTGACGAAGGGGCCGCGGCGCCCATGGAAGGACCGGGCGGAGACATGCAGAGCCAGAGGGACTACGTGCTCCGCACGGTCGAGGAGCGGGGCATCCGCTTCGTCCAGCTCTGGTTCACCGACGTCCTCGGGACTTCGAAGGCGTTCAACATCACCCCGGCCGAGCTGGAGCACGCGCTGGACGACGGGATGACCTTCGACGGCTCCGCCATCGACGGCTTCTCAAGGGTCCAGGAGTCCGACGTCCTGGCCCGGCCGGACCCGAAGACGTTCCAGCTCCTCCCGTGGCACGGCAAGGACGACATCGTCTCGCGCGTGTACTGCGACATCTTCAACCTCGACGGCACGCCTTTCGAGGGTTGTCCGCGCCATACCCTGCGACGGACGCTCGAGCGGGCGCGCGCCGCCGGTTACACGTACTTCGTGGCGCCCGAGATCGAGTACTTCTACTTCGCCGACGCCGACCCCTCCCGGCCGCCGCGCCCGCTCGACGCAGGATCGTACTTCGACCTGTCGGTCGCTGACCGCTCGAGCGAGCTGCGCCGCCGGACGGTGCTGCACCTGGAGGAGATGGGGATCCCCGTGGAGCACGCCCAGCACGAGGACGCTCCGAGCCAGCACGAGATCGACCTGCGCTACACCGACGCCCTGACGATGGCCGACACCGTGATGACGGTCCGTCACGTCGTCAAGGAGGTCGCCCGGCAGCAGGAGGTCCACGCGAGTTTCATGCCGAAGCCGCTGGCGGGCGTCCAGGGCTCTGGGATGCACACCCACGTCTCGCTGTGGGAGGGCGAGCGCAACGCGTTCGCCGAGCCATCCGACCCCTACGGACTGTCGACCGAGGCCAGGTGCTTCATCGCCGGGCTCCTGCACCACGCCCGGGAGATCACCGCTGTCACCAACCAGTGGGTCAACTCGTACAAGCGCCTGGTGGCGGGCTACGAAGCGCCGGTCCACATCGGCTGGGCGCGCAACAACCGCTCGGCGCTCGTGCGGGTGCCCGTGGTGAAGGACGGCAGGGAGGACGCCACCCGCCTCGAGTACCGGGCGCCCGACTCTGCGTGCAACCCGTACCTGGCGTTCGCGGTGGTCCTCGCCGCCGGCATGGCGGGCATCGAGCAGGGTTACGAGCTGCCGCCGGAGGCCGACGCCAACCTGTTCACGCTCTCCGAGCAGGAGCTCGCCGCCAAGGGCATCCAACCGCTCCCGAGCAGCCTGAAGGAGGCGGTGGACGAGATGGCCGTCTCGAAGCTCCTGGTCGACACGCTGGGCGAGCACGTGTTCGAGTGGTTC